>JALHSX010000098.1 GCA_022865445.1 Thermoplasmata archaeon
GATTCATAGGTGGGAAACTCACCATCAGTCTGTCTGTAGAAAACGGATATGATCTTTGAACCTGAAACTGCGACCAGCAGGTCCGTCCTGCCATCGCCATCGAGATCCGCCAGTGTGGCATCGGTCGCCCCTCCCGAGAGCATCAGAGCCCTGGAAACCAGGGGATATTCAGTGACGTTCAGGCTAGTGTTCAGTTGAGATGGGAAAGCGATGACCGATTCCGCCTGCGCATGCTGCGATGGCTGTGGGACTTCAATCCCCCTGACTGAGTGGTCGCTGACCCCGGAAGGCGCCAGGGGCAAAAGGAACGATACAGCAATCGCAATGACTAGAACGGCTTTCACGGAGCGACGCAAGTTCGTCCCATCCAGTGGACTGACAGTAGTCTTACTTTTATAAGATGTTTTCGGGATGAATCGGTCCACCAGTCCCTCTGAGGTGATCGCCTAGCCCGACAGTTGCTTCCTCTTGAACAGAACCAGGCTGAGGGCGATCGCCACGGCCGCCCAAGCGAACATCACTATGGCCGAAACCGTCGGGTCAGGGTAGTAGTTCGTGAAAGAGAATGGGCCGGCTTCTATCGTAGTGTCGACAGGATATGGCTCCTGCAAGATGAACCCTATCACTCCCGCTGAGAACGTCAGGGATGCCTCGAACCTTACGCCCGCCACCGCCATGACTCCGTCGATGATGTTGAATATCAGGAGCGGCAGCAGGAACGTCAGGACGATCGCGCCAGTTGCGCCTTTCATTAGGGAACTGATCAGATAGGCGACTGCAGTGAGTGAGAGTAGGTACTCCATGGCATAGGCGAAGGACGTCAGGAAGTGGTCATCGATACCCCGCGCCGCTATCAGCGAAAGAATACCGATCCCCGCATAGAACAGGCCGATGACAATCAGACCTGCGGTCAGACTGGCCGCGAACTTCCCGAAGAAGAGCACATGTCGCTTCATCGGAGTGGGGAATATCAGATACCCAGTTCTGTTCGAGAACTCGCCTACGAGCGCGTCCGCGCCGAAGAACGTAGCACAGATGATTATCAGAATGCTCACGAAGCCGACGAAGAAGGACTCGAAGTCCTCCGGCGTTGTCCGCCAATCGAATGTTGCGGTCATCGCGGTGCTCGTCACGTTGTCCTTGAACAGCACTGCATACGTCCCAGAGGGAATAGTCGCCAGACCCGCGAGTTCGTTCCCAAGCTTGACAAGTGTCCAGTTGCTCTCCGGGTACAACGCCCCGTCAGCGTAGACGACCATGTTCTTTATGTCGACACCTGTCCTGCCGATCGCGGCGACGGAAGAATAGGGGAATAGCGGATTCGGCGGACCCAGGTCGTACATTGGCTCCAAGGCGATGTTCGTGTCGGTTCCGCTGTAGGGGTGACCAAGTGCTGGCGGAAGCAAGAAAATGAGCGCAAGGACCACGATAGCTAGGAGGATAGACACTACGATTCTCCAGGATCTCAGGTACTTGAGGAGCTCGTATCGCCAGACAATCGGAACTTGTTCCGTGTCCGAAGGTACTTTGAAATGGTCCATATTTGATCACCTCGACTCCTTGACAAGGTCCATGTACAACATCTCGAGAGGGAGACCGACGGGACTGAACCCGGCGACCTTGGCACCCATTGACTGTATGGCATGCAGGAGGTCCGCTCGGCTTTCCAAGGACCCTTCGAAGGTCACAAGGAACACGCCTTCATTGACTCTCTCGACGGCTCGGACGTTCGCAAGACCTCTGGTCTTTCCCAGAAGAGTATCTGATGCTGGACCTAGAATCACGACTTCAAGCTTGGTCACCTTGGAGAGCGTCTTGAGCTTGTCGATTGAATCAAAGACCAAGAGCTTCCCGCGGTCTATGAGCGCGGCCTTGTCACAGACCTCCTGGACCTCTCCCAGAAGGTGAGAACTCATGAATATCGTGTAATGCTGCCTCTTGAGCTCCTTTATGATCTCTCGGACCTCGACCATTCCCCTAGGATCGAGACCACTCGTCGGTTCGTCCAGTATGAGTATCTCGGGCTGGTGCAGAAGCGCCTGTGCAATCGCCAGCCTCTGCTTCATGCCCTTCGAGAACTTGCCTATCCTTGTGGTCCGCCACTGTTCGAGCTTGACCTGCTGGATAACATCGGTCGATCTCGACCTGATATCCTTCGAGTGCATCCCCCTGATTCTTCCGAGGTAGGCTAGCGTTTCGTCCGGTGTCAGATACGGATAGAATTCTGGCGTCTCGACGACAGCGCCCACATGGCTCAACGCCTGTTTCGGATGGGTTAGGATGTCTGTGTCGTGCAACAGCGCTCGCCCGCTTGTAGCGGATATGAGATTCGTCAGTATCTTGATCGTCGTGGTCTTGCCTGCGCCGTTGGGGCCCAAGAACCCGACTGTCTCGCCCTCGAGCACCTTGATGCTTAGGTCATCCACGGCCCTTATCGGACCGAATGTCTTGGTCAGGTTCTGGATCTTAATCATGGCATTCCCTTCGGGACCGCTCTATTATCCGAGCGAATGTACGAGCTGTATATAATTGAAACTGTGGAACACCGCAGGAAGTCGCCCCCGAAGGCAGCTTATTTCCTTCACCTATTTCTTCTGTGGAGCGCCCTGGCGGGACACAGTCTACATGCCCAGAGCACTGTAGATTGCTCTTGCGTACAGCTCCGCCTGGTCCCGATCCTTGACAGGGTGCATCAGGAGCCTGCCGCGAGGATAGACAGTTATCTCAACGCCTTTCCTGACCACGAGCATGACCTTCGGATTCGACAGAATTTCATATCCCTTGATTGCCAGGACGCTCTCGCACACATCCATGTCTAGTGAGATCTTGTCTTTGGGAACGGCTTCATAGGCATCGTACTTGCATGGCTTGATAGCGATGAACTCCAAGAGGATCACTTCTTCCCGAGGATGCTGTTCAACAACGAATCGACGTTCTTCTTGAGGTCTTTCAGCGATGACTCGTTCACGATCATATGGTCCGCCA
>JALHSX010000099.1 GCA_022865445.1 Thermoplasmata archaeon
GCCGCGTGCTACAGGAGGATCCATGTGCTCGAGAAGGCGGGCCTGCTGAAGCCCGTCGAACGCGCCCTCACTCAGCAGGGCAAGAGGATAGTCCTGTACCTCTCCCAATTGAGGAATGCGTACATATTCTTCGAGGGTGGCAAGCTCAGGGTCCGATTCCAGATGGTGACTGGACAGATCCAGGACTTCGGGGGAGAATGGAAGGAGATCAAGCTCATAGAGGAAGAAGAGGAAGAGGCACTGGCCGGAGGGCTACTCAGGCCAAGGGAGCGTTAGGTGAAATGCAGGAGTTGAGGTAAAATGGCAGAGAAGAAAGAAGCGGTGGTTGTGGGGACTGCGACATTCCCAAAAGAACTAGTTAAATTCCTGTCGAGCCCCGGAGGACACTCCCTCATATTGAGAGGCATGGCTGGGACGGGCAAAACAACGATGGCCCTTCAGACGATCGAGGAGCTCGCCTCCATCCAGCAGAGCTACTACATGTCCACCAGGGTTTCCGACCAATCGCTGTTCAACCAATTCCCATGGCTGTTGGACAAGGTCAAGGAAGGGGAGATACTCAAGGCCAGGAAGAAGGTCAGGAAGAAGGCCGACTCGGAGCAGCAAGTAGACAAGATACTCCTCGGCCTCGCCGCAATAAAGGGCGAGCTGAAGAGCGAGAAGGTCAAGTCCCCGCGCAAGGAGCTCATGAAACTTCAGGGAGTCATCGAAGCGGGCGGCGAAGAGCAATTTGCCGAACCTGGTGCCAACGAGGGCGAGCTGATCGTCTCGGTCGGGTCGATGATGCCAGAGATAGAGATGGCATATGATGTGGTCGACAAAGCACTACCTGAACGCACGCTTGTCGTCATTGACAGCATCGACGCTCTTGCAGAGAAGTACGGCGTGCCCGCCTCAAAAATGATAAGCTCTCTTCAGAAGGACCTGGTCGAGGGTTGCGGGACCAATATCGTGTACGTGCTCGAGACCCCCGATCCGTTGCTGGACTACCTTGGTGATGGCGTCATCTACCTCAGCCTGAACTCGACCACTGGTAGGAGGATAAGAGAGCTCGACATACTCAAACTGAGAGGCTGCGAGATAAGGCAGCCGAAGTATGTCTACACGCTCGTGGGCGGGAAGGTCAGGACGTTCGAGTACACGAGATACTCGAAGCCAGACAAGCCCAGGCCTTTCGAGACCATACCTGACTGTGACAGCAAGCACATCTCCACCGGCAATGCTGATTTGGACGCAATGATCGAAGGCGGTCTAAGGAAGGGTACGATAACGCTCATCGAACTCAGCCCTGGCGTGCCGGTCGTTGCATCCGCGGCGATCGAGAGCGCGATCATATGCAACTCGGTCACTCAGGGCAGAGGCGTTGCGTGGATTCCTACAAAGAAGGCAGGTGCCGAGTCGGCTCGCGAGGAGCTGCTAGGATTCGTCTCGGCTGATTCGTTCGACAAGAATGTCAGGATACTCGAACCGCACGCGCCCACGGGAGTTCCGAAGCCCTATGCTGTCACCCTTGAGGGCGAGGACATCAAGGTCGACATGAAGTGGCAGGACATCGAGTACAATCTGAAGAACACGGGCGCGCCCATACTCACGATAATCGGGTTTGATTCGCTGGAATCGATCTACGGAGCGGGCGTTCTTGATGGAATGATGGAATTCTTGACATCCCTTCTGAACAACGACGGAATATTCGTCGCGACAGTGACTCCGTCAGTGAGATCCACAAGCAGATTGTCGGATCTTGCGCACACACATCTGAGGATTGACAAGATATCGGGAGTCACGATGATCAGAGGAGAGGAACCGTTCACGGCCCCGAACGCGATGACCGACCCAGCGCCCGGAGACTTCAGACCGAAACTAGTGCCAATACTGTGAGTGGCAAGAACTCATGGAAGGCACTTAGGAGAGGACCATGTTCCCTGAGAACTACGCGGTCCTAGTTGTAGGTGACCCAAGCGCAGGCTTGTTCGAGTTCTGCTGCTATCTTGGGGCTACCTATCTGAAAGCGGATGAGAAGGTCGTCATCCTTGAGGCGAACACCTCCCCAGATAGAGTGCGAAGACAAATGCTGGAGTTCGGGGTTGACGCTGTTCAGCACGAGTTGGACAAGAATCTCCTGATCATTGACGCCTACACGCCGCAGCCTGATGTGGGTGACGACCCCAACGCGCTCAGAGTGACGGACATTGCGAGCTTGGGCGATATATTCGAAGCAGTGACGAAGGGGATTGACAAGGTCGGAGGCCAGCCCGTGAAGGTGCTGTTCGATTCGCTCACACCGTTGTTCATGCATCACGATTCCAAGGCCATGGGCAGATTCTTCAAAGACCTAACGACCATCGCTAGATTCAGTGGCACTCTTACCGCCGTTGTTCACAGGAACATACTGGACGAAGATCAGATCGCCCTTCTGTCGTCTATCGCGGACGGCCTTCTTGAGGTGAAGGTCGACGAGAGCTTCCGGAGGCTCGTCAGGATAAACTACCTGCGAGGGGTACTTGTCACCCCAAGATGGGTTCCGTTCGATTTCCAGAGGGAAGAAGAAACCGACGGGACCGCGCTGATTTGGAGTAGGAGATAGAAATCCGAAAGGAAAGGGTTTCTCAGAGGTCTCGTTCCTCAGTGTTTGAAGAGCCTCAGCCCGCTGAATACCATCGAAATGCCGTTTTCTTCTGCAGCTTGGATCGCCTCGGCGTCGTTGACGGATCCACCAGGCTGGATGATGCATGATACGCCCACCTGCGC
>JALHSX010000100.1 GCA_022865445.1 Thermoplasmata archaeon
ACCAAGCATCGACCCGAGCAACTGCGCGCATCTGAGGTCCTTCTCGGGGTCGAACCCAAAATCATCGCAGATCCGCTTGTACATGGGCAGCCATGTCCCAAGCTTCAGGGGGTCATACCCCCTGAGCGGCACCTGGAGGTTGCGCGGCCTCGCTCCTGAGCGAGGCGTTCAAGACGGAGCCGAAGACAGCTATCAGTATCCCCGTGATCATCTCCGCGAAAATAATCGTCCTATCAGGGTCTCCATAGGACACGAAGAATTCCATAGCGTCCACCGCCCCCTGGATTATGAACCCGGTGGCAAGCACTGAGACCATCATGACTATGAATGACCATTTGATCTTCCCGGTTTGCTGGAGCACTGTGGCGGACTTGCCAGTCTCGTAGGTCAGTACACCGAAGACCACGAACCAAACAGAGCCTGAGACGAACAGGAGTATGGATATAGCGAGGCTTCGCTGATTGGCAAGCAGTCCCTCGCGATACACAGTTGACATATCGTAGCCGACGAACATCCCGCCAATCACGAAAACGAGCGCCACTATCGCGGCTGGGATGGTGAGGCTCCCTTGACGGAGCGCTCTCCTGGTGCGCACGATGCGTTGCTGTATTTTGCTGGCCCAGTGGTAAGCCCACCCGATCAAATAGAGCCCGAGAACAAGACCGATGACCGCAAGGGCGATTCCAGCCGGGATCCTGATTATGTTCGCAATAGTGAGAAGCGAGAAGAGGCTCCATGTGAGCAGCATGATCGAGAGCGGGACTATCCAGCGCCTCCTCATCTTCTCGTCCCTGAGCGTCTTCACAATCATGTTGTAAGTGCCTTCTATGCTCTGGCTCTGCTTCACATACACGCGCCTGACGGAGTCAATCTTCACTCTGGAGGATATGACAGGATAGATGAACTCGTCCTCGGCGCCATCGCTGACGAGGATAGCCCTGTCCGGCTTCACTACCTCGAGAACGTTCTCCAGCTGGCTAGTGAGGATCATGTCCGATTGAAAACCGACATGCGAATCACCCGTGATCGTCGCTATCTCAGCATCCATACCTCTTTTCACGAGGTCGTCGTAGAGCTGAATGCCGGACAGGATCGTGTTCGTATCGACGTCCTCAGGGTCGGCCAGGCCGAGCGTCACGCTAGCTTTCAGATTCTCATCTCGGCCGATGACCGGCCCGTTTATACCCGCCTTGGTTCCGATATCATCGTCCCTGTCGACGCACAGGACTAAAGTCTTCATTCTCAGGCTTGGTAATGCTGTCCGGGCGTATTTGAGCATCGCTCCTATCGTACTGACTGGTCTTTCGTGCTCAATCAACAACGCTTATATAATGACCCGAGAATTATCCATTAGATGCCAAAAAAAATGGACGAAGCCGAAGTCAAGAAGGAATGCCCTAGTTGCGGGCTTGGCGTCGTCCTTGATTCGCGCATCTGCGAGTTCTGTGGTTGGGACTTCGAGGAGGAGGACGAGTGGATCCTGCAGATAGAGAAGCTTGAGCGGGACCTGATGCTGGAGAAGCAGAAGTTCGAACCGGGCTCCGTCAATCAGAAGATCGAATCGACTCTTCACTCCCCCGCGCTTGAGAGGACCGAGATGAGGAAAGCAGCGGTGAAGACGGAGAGGCCTGAACCGACGAGAACAGCGCCTGTTGTCGCGTCGGGCCCGATCAGGGAGGCGAAGTCTTTTGAGGTGAGGCCTCAGACCGTCGCTGCGAGCGAGGAAGTGGTCCAACCGCTTGAGAAGAAAGTGCGGACCGTCAAGAAGGCCTCGGCAGGGCCCGTTCGTCAGGCTATCCAAGCGGCAGCACCTTCCCCGAAGGTGAGGCACGTCAAGTCCGCGCCTCCTGCGGTTGTGGAGCCCCTCCAGAAGGAGCACGCCGAAGAGCAGACGAAGAAGGTGCGTGTGGTCAGGATAGTCAAACAGTGAGCTTGCAGCGACCGCACCGACAGGGCTCTTTCAGACCGTTTGTGTTAAGTATGTCACGGCGGATTACTTTCCTCCTTCGAGGGGACAAGTTGCGTATACGATGGCACGGGCACTCGTGTTTTGAGATCGTGGGGAGCGTCATAGTCGTTACAGACCCACACGACGGGAAATCCTTGGGGATCTCGCCACCACAAGTTAAGGCGGACCTGGTTCTCGTGTCCCACGACCATTTCGATCACAACTGTGCCCATCTGGTCAAGACACCCGATTCCAGCGTCATCACGAAACCCGTGATGACGGTCGAGCAGGGCGTGCGCGTCGAAGGCATCACTGCCGATCACGATGATGACGGGGGAGCGAAGAGGGGC
>JALHSX010000101.1 GCA_022865445.1 Thermoplasmata archaeon
CCTTCCACCCGGTGGTGGTCCCCGGCGACTGGAAAGTCGACGAGATGATAGCGGACACCAAGCGCGGACTGTACGCGAACAACACATGGTACACGAGGTATCAGAACTATTCTACTGGGGAATTCTCCACGATTCCTCGCGACGCGATCCTTCGCATCGAGAACGGGGAGATCGTTGGGGCTGTCAAGAACATAAGGGTTAGCGACAATATGATGAACCTGTGGAAGAGCGCAGATGCCATATCAAAGTCATCGGAAGAGATTTTCTGGTGGGATGAAGCTGCTCCGCCGTCGACGCTGCCTACAGCTAGGTTCAGAGGACTCAATGTAACCAGATCATCATGAGTTCCGAGTCGAGGCAATTCACTTTGGCGGAGATGCCCCAGACTCCACAAGTATCGCGTTGGCGACGCCGTCTTGTCCGCATCTGGACGTTATCACGGCCTCTCCTATGTCGGTCATGACTGTCGCACCCTTGGTAATTATGTTCCTCTGGACGTAGTTCGGGTTGGACGGGTTCGACTTGACCGACAGGATCGTTGCCTTCTTCATGGTCTTAGTCTTCGGGTCGACGACATTCGCAGTGTCGACCAACAGCAGGCGGGCCTTCGTGTTGGCGCCCTTGACTCTGTACATCTTGACCTTTCTTACTCCGACGTGAGTGAACTGCTTCTCTCTTCCGACTTCGAATCGCCGTTTCTTGCGGGCGAGTCGCAGTCTTCCGCCGGACGCCTTCCTCTTAGGCCTGCCTTGCCAAATGGCCATCGATAACCTCGGGTGATGTGAAAGTGGGAGGGGGATTAAAACATTGTGGGTTTGTTCTTTTTCAGTTCTACCTCGTGGAACTGGACGTCCACGACCTCACCGATTCGAATGCTGGCATAGCGCCCGTTCTTCGCCGGGCCGGGATTCACGAAGGTGGTGTCCATCGTGAGGACCTTCCCTCTCGATTCGTGGACGTGACCAGAGAGCGCAAGCACTGGTTTGAACTCCTTTGCGACCCTAAGTATCCCCTCCGATCCCAAGCTTTTCCCTCCTCTCGACACGTCATTCATCCCGTAGGCTGGCGTGTGAGTCACCATGATCCCCTCGGAGATGGCTATGGCTCTCAATGATCTCTCGACTATGTCCTCCTCTATCTCGAACGGCATTCCCGAGTCCGACGGGAGCCCGCCGCCGAACCCAAAGAAGGTCCATCCTTGGAGGCTCACCCTCATGTTGTGCACGCTCGCGTTCGCCTGTTCGAGTACCGCGACTGTGTCAGGATGATCGCAGTTGCCAGGAACGGCCAATATGCGCGTTTTGATCCTGGCGAGGAAGTCACTCACGAAGCTGGTAGAGCCGAGAGTAGTGAAATCACCACATATGACGATGGCGTCGTAGGATGTCTCATGCGAAGCGGCTTCGATCATCCCTGCAGCCTCAGAGGAGCCGTGCAGGTCCGAGCAGACTAGAAGGCTCAACTCTCTCACGACATCACCACGGCGTCGAGATGCCGAACGAAAGGCTTTCGAATATCAGCAGATAGGCGATTCCGTATCCGATTATCGCGCCGCCGTTCAGGAGTGGCAAGCCGGCTTGTGGCCTTCCCTTGAGGACGAAGGTCATGAGAACGGCGAACCCGATCAGTGAGCCTAGGAGAGCTCCCATGGCAACCAAGAGGCCGCCCGAGAAATCCCCTATCGTCTTCTCGGGAAGGAAGTTGAACGCAGATGCGATCAGAATGCCTGGGATGATTATGTCTCCCAGGCCCATGAACATCGCATCCCTCTCCTCCCCCTCATCGAGTTGCTGCATGAGCGGTTTCTGGTTCATGTACGAGTAACCTCTCTTCTTGGGTATGACCAGCAAGATCGGCAATCTCATCTTCGTCACTCCGTCCGCGAGCGCGACCATGTGCTTCGTGCCATAGACCGATATCGCGTCGTAGACTGCGAGTGCGACGAGCAGAATCATCGCAGGCAGTATGCCGAGCGATATTCCGAAGATGCCGATGACGCCTATGGCCATCACGATGCCAGCAGCGTCTATGACATACCATTCGGGTTTCTTGATCAGATAGTATGTGAAGATGCCAGTGACCGCAAGAGAGAGCGCGAACGATACCTCCTCCCACACGAACCTTGAAAGGATTATGAGGAACACGAAGAAGATCGTGTACGCTACCGCTCCCAAGAATACAATCCGGACGATGTTCTCCTTATGTTTCTTTATTATGTATAATATGGCAAACGTGAACAGAAGCACTGCGACTATGTAGTAGATCGGTATCAACGGATCATTCGGATTCTCAAAGACCTGCATGTCTTTGCCGAGAAACGCCCATGTCATTGCCAAGGCGCCAAACTGGGCGATGGCAAAAACCATTCCCATCAATATCGTT
The DNA here is from genome assembly GCA_022865445.1 of Thermoplasmata archaeon. Lineage (GTDB taxonomy): Archaea > Thermoplasmatota > Thermoplasmata > UBA10834 > UBA10834 > COMBO-56-21. Next base: position 2,383 of record JALHSX010000101.1, read on the forward strand.
GTCCTCACTGAGGCATCCATTGTCCTGGGCTATTCAGGAGTGCTTTAGAAATACTTTGTGCAGGTCTTCTGCGGAAAAATTCCTTATACCTCTAGACATGTGTCTCACTCGTGGCAGAACTGGACCTGCTCAGGATTGATGTTTTTACCGACGAGCTGTTCATGGGAAATCCTGCTAGCATAGTGCTGGATGCTGATGAACTCGATGAGATTCAGATGCAGAGGATTGCCTCTGAGACGGGCCTCTCGGCCACCGCATTCGTGCTGAAGTCCAAGCGGGCAGATGTTCGTCTGAGGTACTTCACCCCATTCGGAGAGGATCCACTGTGCGGTCACGCCACGATCGGGGCATTGTGGAGCCTTGCCGAGGGCAAAGCATTCGGCAACATATCCGGTGGCAGGCACCGAGTTGAGACTCCAGTAGGAATCCTCCCATTCTCGTTGGAGGGAGACGTCGAAGGGCTCAAGCGGGTGTGGATGACGCAG
>JALHSX010000102.1 GCA_022865445.1 Thermoplasmata archaeon
CGGCTCTGGATTCGGAGTGTCGCAGTCCGCCGCCGTCGAGAAGCTGCTCGAATCCAAGAAGTTCAAGCTGAAGCCCTGGGACCAGGTGGGCAAGAAGCACGTTTTTCCCGAAGCCATCGAAACCCACGCATATCGCATCTTGGCTGGCGTCGGGACCTCCAAGCTCAAGGTGGTGGTCGACTGCGCGAACGGTCCCGCGTCAACTATCACGCCCATCGTCCTCCAGAGGATGGGCTGCCAGGTCATCACTCTTAACTCGAACCCGGACGGCCACTTCCCGGGAAGACCGCCCGAACCGATCGAAGAGAATCTCACGGACCTCAAGAACGCCGTCGTCTCGATGAAAGCCGATCTGGGCATCGCCCACGATGGCGATGCCGACAGGATGGTCGCGATCGACGACAAGGGGATGTTCCTAGGGGGCGACCTATTGCTCGCCCTGTTCGCCAAGCGCTTCGCGAAGAAGAAGGTCGTCGTCACGGTCGACACGTCCATGGCGATAGACGACTACATCGACGCCAAGATCATCCGGACGCGCGTGGGCGATGTCTTCGTCAGCGAGGAGGTCAAGAAGAGCAAGGCGGAGTTCGGGGGAGAGCCCTCGGGCACATGGATCTTCCCCGATAAGAGCTTCTGTCCCGACGGCATTCTGGCCGCCGCGAGGCTGGTGGAGATGGCCTCCAAGAAGAAGCTCTCAGAACTCACATCCAAGATACCGAGGTATCAGATGCTCAGGGGCGCGGTCTCATACAACCCGAAGTTCAAGGAGATGTCCCTCAGAAACCTCGACAAGGCGATGCGGGCGCTCAAGTGCGACGAGCTCCTCACGCTCGACGGCTACCGCCTCCAGTACGAGGATGGCTGGGCGCTCGTCCGGGCATCAGGCACCGAGCCCAAGATAAGGCTCTTGGCCGAGGCTAGGACCGAGAAGCGTGCGGGGAACATCATGAGCACGATAGACAATATCGTCAAGGCGGCGTGCAAATGAAGGGCTACATCTTAGCGGCCGGAGAAGGTGTCAGGATGCGGCCGCTGACATCCAACATACCGAAGCCTCTCCTTCCCGTGGCAGGCAGACCGTTCTTAGAGCACAACATCGAGTCGCTCAAGGAAGCGGGCATCAGAGACCTCATACTCCTGGTTGGCTGGCGCGCCCAGAGGATCAGGGAGCATTTCGGGGACGGCAGGGACTTCGGGGTCAAGATAGAGTACGTCGAGCAGGAGGAGCGCCTCGGGACAGCCCATGCCATAGGCATGATCAAGGAAAAGGTCGACTCCGCCTTCTTCTGCCTGTACGGCGACGTCGTGCTCACGAAGGAGAGCGTCCAAGGCATAGTCGAGCACCACAAGAAGGTCAAGGGGAATGTCATGGCCCTGACGACCGTCGAGGACCCGAAGCGCTACGGCTGTATCACGGTCGACGCGGGCGTGATAAAGGAGATCAACGAGAAGCCCGAGGTGCCGGAGACGAACATGGTCAACGCGGGCGCGTACATACTCGAGCCGGAGATATTCGAGGCGATAAAGGAGACCAAGAAGTCCCCGAGAGGAGAGTTCGAGATCACAGATTCATTCAAGATACTCATGCGCAAGAGCCACATTTACACGCACCTGCTCACGGGCGAGTGGATCGATGTCGCCAGGCCGTGGGACCTGCTCGAGGCGAACAGGATACTCATGGGCGACCTGAAGGCTGATATCAAGGGCAAAGTGTCCGAGAAGGCCACCGTGATCGGCAACATCCATGTGGGCGAGGGCACACGGGTACTGCCAGGGAGCTACATCATCGGCCCCGCGATCATAGGCGACGAGTGCGAGATCGGACCCAACGCGTACATCCGCCCGAGCACCTCGATAGGCGACCACTGTAAGATCGGCGCCGCCGTGGAGATCAAGAACTCCATCGTCATGAGCAGGACCAACATCCCGCACCTGAGCTACGTCGGAGACAGCGTCATAGGTGAGAGATGCAACTTCGGCGCGGGCACGAAGGTCGCGAACTTGAGGCTGGACGAGAAGGAGGTCCAGGTCGTCGTGGACGGACAGAAGACAAGCTCTGGCCGCAGAAAGCTCGGGGTCATCATGGGCGACGATGTCAAGACGGGCATCAACGCCACGATCGATGTCGGCACGATCATAGGCGAAGGCACGATGATCGGGATGGGCGCGCTGGCGCGAGGGACGATAGCTCCGAATAGCAGGATATTCTGACGGAATCGAATTGATCAGGCCGATATTGCATCCGGCTCAGTTCGAACTGCAGCATCACTCATCTATTCCCAGAGACTGGTGTACTTCTTCGTCAGATACTGAACAAACGGTTCGGGTGTTAGAGAAGTGCCAGTGACTTTCTCGACAAGTTCTCCTGGATCGTACATAGCTCCCCAATGTTGAACGTTGTCTCTTAGCCAGTCAATGGCTATTCCTGGCCTGCCTTTTTCAACCTCGTCAGACCAGGCGCCATTCTTCTCCTCCATCTTCCGCAAGAACATGCCGCCATACACATTGCCCAAGGCATAGCTCTGGAAGCAACCGTAGCCTCCGACGCTCCAGTGCACATCCTGGAGGACTCCTTCTCCGTCATGGTCAAATCGCACTTGAAGATACTTGTCATATAGATCGTTCCAAACCTGAGGCAGCTCGGAGACCTCCACCCTACCTTCGAAGAGAGCGCGTTCAATCTCGAAACGGATTGCTATGTGAATTGAATATGTGAGCTCATCAGCCGTGATCCGTGTCTTCGACGGCTCAACCTTGTTGATTGCTCTGAGCAGGTCGTCAAGTTGAACACCGGAGAATGCGATGCCAGTGAACTCCTTCAGCCTCGGCAAGTAGTAAACCCAGAAACTCCGCGAGCGCCCGAGGATGTTCTCCACGAATCTCGACATGGCCTCATGTATCCCCATGCTGGCAGCTCTTCCCACGGGTTGATACATCCAGTCATGGTTCAGATTCTGCTCATACAGAGCATGACCAGCCTCATGCAATCCGCAGAGCAAGGCATTGAACGGGTCGTCCTCAAGGTAGTCCACCGCGATTCGCACGTCGTTGAAGTAACCGGTAGTGAATGGATGTTCGGTCTCGTCAATTCTGCCGCAGGCCTTATCCGAGGTCGTGTCATAGCCAATCAGGGCCACAGCGTCTCCCACGATATTGCGCTGGGTTCCTATCGGGATATGCCTCTTCATGACAGAAGTGTCGACTTCTCCCGAGGCCTTACTGTACTTTCGAACGAGAGGCACGAGCGACACCCTCAAATCCGTCAGCAACCTGGCCACCTGCTCATGCGTCATGCCTTTGTCAAAGTCATCTATCATCGCATCGAACACACATGATGCACCCCTAGCGCGCATTGTCGCTTCCGCACGTTTGATGCTCAAATCCACCAGCTTCTGCAGCTCGGGCTCGAACATCTTCCAGTTACGCGCCGCCTTCGCCCTCGCCCAAACATCCCTCGCAGTCGCCATCTGGCTTGCCAATTCCGCTACAAGATCCTCCGGTACACTCGCCGCTATGTCATGCTCTCTCCGGAGCAGATGCAGATTCCTGCGCTGCACCTCATCAAGTGAGCTAGTTTCCCTCTCAGATTCCGTCAACAAAGTCACGAGTTCGTCGCTGGTCAACATACGGTGACTAACACGTTCCAGTACGTTCAGCTGATCGCTTCTTAGCCCTATTCCTTGTGGCGGCATGCATGTCTCGAG
>JALHSX010000014.1 GCA_022865445.1 Thermoplasmata archaeon
GCCCATGAGTCTATCATCAAGAGCATCGAGAACTACGGCAACCCTTGGATGCAGCCCAGGACCCAGAGGTCTCGTTGGTCCAAGAAGATCGAGAAGGAGGTCAAGATCAAGGACGCCGCGAAGGAGAAGTGCGAAGTCCTCTTCTTCGTAGGCTGCACAGCTGCATACGACCCGAACATAAGGAACATGGCTCTCGACACTGCTCGCGTGCTGGGGAAGGCTAACATCGATTTCGGCACTCTCGGGAACGATGAGGGCTGCTGCGGCTCGACGCTTCTTCGGACAGGCCTACTTGAGCCTGCGAGGGAGTTGGCGCTGAATAACATCAAAATGTTCGAGAAGGCCTCGCCTTCCGTCATCGTCACCAGCTGCGCGGGATGCTACAAGACGATACGTCAGGACTATCCAAAAGTGGGGAAGGTCAGCGCTCGCGTGGTCCACATCACTCAGTTCGTGAACGAGCTCATCGACTCCGGCAGGCTCAAGCTCGAGAAGAGGGTAGATGGAATCGTGACCTTCCACGACCCATGCCACCTCGGCCGGCACAACCTGTTGTACGACGAGCCAAGGAAGATCCTCCAGTCCATCCCTGGTATCAAGCTCGTGGAGATGGAGCGGAACCGAGCAGAGGCCAGATGCTGCGGGGCAGGCGGGGGCGTCAAGACAGCGTTCCCAGACCTCGCCCAGAAGATATCGCTCCTGAGAGTGGAGGACGCTGAGAAGGCCGGTGCGGAGATACTGACGACCTCATGCCCGTTCTGTTACCAGAGCCTGAAGACATCGATCGATGCGAAAGAGTCGAAGCTCAAGATGATGGACCTGATGGAACTCGTCAGAGAGTCCTGCTCACCCTGAATTCCACCCCGCAAACTAGGACAATCATTAAGTTTCGACTAGGCAGTTCAGAGCCGATAAACATGACAACCGCAAGTCCGCCCACGATTGCAATCCCGCCGATTCACGTGCAAGCCCAGCGAGGGAACATTCCGACCATTGTACCAGTTGGCCTCATGGTCCTCATACTCGCGCTGATATTCAGCTTCTCATACTACACATCGGACCAATGGTGGATCGGAGAGGTGATCGGTTTGGTAGGCATCGCTCTCGTCGCGGTGATGTTCTTCGTGAACGAGCACCAGGACAAGATCCACCAGGCGGCCAGAGGCGGCGCTTGGACCTTCGACAAGAGGTTCTTCTTGGTAGGCGAGATCTCCGCCGCAGTCGGTGTCACATTGGTGTTGGCCGGTGGTGCGTCACTGTCAGGCATCTCCGCGGGCTTGGCCTCGCTCTTCGGCGTCGCCTTGCTCATCGCCGCGTTCTTCATGATAATCGTCTCGCTCCGCAGCTGAGTGATCAGTGCAGCTGGTCCGAGTGACCGACGCCCACGGGCAGCACGGTAGCGCCCTTCTTCGACTCGTAGGCAAGCGCACCCATCAGCAGGAACGGTATCGCCAAGAGGAAACAGTGCTGCGGCGAGACTCCTAGGTACAGCATCAGGATGAGGACTGCGATCGAGCTCGATCTCCCGATATCGAGCACGAACTCCCTCCCGATCACTGAATCGTTCTTCGCCAGCTCGAGCTTGTCCGTGAGTATTGCGAAGATGAAGACCGGAAGGATGAAGCTGGCGAATTCCAGGAGGCCGTTGGCCAAGGCGTATTCGCTGAGCGAGCCCGAAACCGAGATCAGAATGACGCAAGGGATAGACGTCAGCGCGCTGATCATGACGAACAGTCTCCTGTTCTGTATCTTGTCCGAGACCTTTCCCAGGATTATGGCCATGATGCCCGCGCTGAGGCCGAACAGAGAGAACAGCGCTCCCAGGTCGGCCTCCTTCTGCGTGAAGACATACGCGACAAGTACAACGTCTACCCAGAATACCCCTTCGAATCCGCCCTCCCCCAAGAGCGCGACGACGTTCCTCCGCCCAAGTGCGCGAAGCCTTATCTTCATCACCTGGTCGGTCGGAATGTACTTCCTGTAGGCGACAACGACTACGGCTGTGGCCAAGATGATCGCGATGCCGAGAGAGAACAGCAACTGATAGTCCGCGAAGCCGATGACCATGCCGCCCAGCAGAGGAGCGAAGAAGGTCGCCAGAGGCCACACGAAGAAGACCGCGCCGTATGTAACGCCCCGGTCACTCTTGTCGGTCATCTGCGCCATCAATATGTTGAATGGCGTCCAGAACAGAGGGTAGTTCAGGCCGAACGCAACGGCGACAGTGATGGCCAATACCCAGCCGTTGTCTATCGTGAGGAACAGGCCGTACTCCACGATCAGGAAGGTCAAGCCCACCAGCATCGCGTTTCTCGGGTCCAGGTGCGGCTTCCAGGACATCCACAGGCTTACGAATATCGCGATGAAGAACCCGAGGCCCAAGTAGATGGGTCCGGACCACATCGGCATGTCGAAGTGGTTGAAGAGGTAGATCATGTTGAAGGACGATGCGAAGGTGTTGCCGAACGCGAGCATCGCGTTGATGATCATCAGGCCCGCGAAAGCGCGCTTGTCCATGTTGACCTGAATCAGGGAACCTCGCTTAAACCTTCCTCGTTCAACTCATTTCTCTGACTTGCGCCAGTCGAACAGCTTCTGCTTCTTGTGCCCTCCAGGGCCTCCCCTCTGCTCCCGCGCCTTTTGAATGCACTCCTCGCTGTCGCACACGAAGGTCGCGAAAAGAAAGTGAGTTGCAGGCTTGTAGCAGATCTGGCATCTATCGTCGGTTTTCATCTGGTCTCACCCAAGGACGGCACTGCGTATCTAAGCTTCCGCCTGACAGCGTCTGATTTCTCAGAGACGAGCCTCCTCCCGACCTTCGACTCCGAGAGGACTGAATAGAATTCAAGGTCCGCGCCGCATTCGGGGCAGATGGGTTTTGATTTCGCAACCTGCGCGTCGCATATGGAGCATGCCTTGATGCCTGCCAATCTAGACGGTGATCGCGACTTGCCCCCGACCAACACTCTCTGTCGAGTTGGTGCGCGAGCCCCATCCCGTTGCTCGAGAGGCTTCGTGGGCGCCTTTGCTGGTATGGAACGTGGCAGTTCGAGCGCAGACCCGAAAGCCAAGACAAATCTTGGCGCGACCCATGTGAATGCCTTGTCCCCGTTTGCCCTCACGAATTGGATCAGTCTCTGTCGGAGCGCTTCCTCATCGCCTTTTTCATCGGTGCCGTAGATCCTGCTGAGGATCCTGAGGTCGTCGATGTCGTCGAACAGCTTGATATCGCTCTCGGGAACTACTTCGACATGGTATCGTTTGTACAGGACGTAGATGTAGACCAGAATGACGACGAGCGCGGAGAATATCACAGGAATCGAATCGTATCCGATGCCTACGAGGGCAGCGGCTGAGGCAACATCCACAAGGAATACGATGAGCGACAACGCCCTCCACGCTTGCTTCGGTTCCATAACGCGCCCGCACAAGGAACGGTTGGCCCGTAGAAAAAACCTCTGTGTCAGCAATGTCAGGCCTTCTCGATCTCCATCGAGAAGTCGA
>JALHSX010000103.1 GCA_022865445.1 Thermoplasmata archaeon
GACCACCGCATCTCTGATCAAGGTCGTCTCAGGTTGGTACTCAGACAGGTACCGGAGGCGAAAGCCGTTCATAACGAGTGGGTATGGAGCCAGCTCGTTGGTGAAACCCGTCTTCTACCTCGCGACACATCCATTGCAGGTCCTGGGATTGCGAGTTGTTGAGCGCATTGGAAAGGGTGTGCGCAGCGCGCCCAGAGACGCCCTGATTGCAGACTCGACCGAGCCACAGTACAGGGGAATGGCGTTCGGGTTTCACAAGGCAATGGACTCCACAGGCGCGGTCATAGGTCCCATCCTGATTCTACCAGTCCTTATCGCCGCGAGCACAGTGACCACAGGAACGTATCGACTCATCTTCCTCCTCTCTGCGCTGCCCGCTCTTCTTGCTGTTCTCGTGATACTTCTGTTCGTTCGGGACAAGGAGGTGAAGTCGACAGGAAAGGTCGGACAGTTCTTCAAAGAGATGCGACAGCTCGGCAGACCGTTCTACCTTCTCTTGATAGTGGTCGTGACTTTCTACATCGGCGAGATCAGCTACGCGTTCTTCATCCTCCAAGGCGCAAGGCACGGATTCGACATCGTCGACGTGACGATACTGTACATCCTCTACAATGTTGTCTTCGTTCTCACCGCGATCCCCGCCGGAGTCCTCTCCGACAGACTCGGACGGATGCCGGTCATCGCTTTCTCCTTCATCATCTTCGCATTGACCTGCCTGGTGATGACAAATGCAGGCAGTTGGCTCCTTCTCGCTCTAGGGTTCGGCCTTTTCGGGTTGTACAAGGGTGCCTCCGAGGGCGTCTTCAAGGCTTTCGTGACGGATTTTGCTCCCAAGAACCTTCGCGGGACCGCTCTGGGCACCTTCCACACGGCGGTTGGGCTAGTGATGCTCCCAGGGGGCATCATCGCCGGACTTCTCTGGGATAAAGTCGCCCCATGGGCGACATTCGCCTACGGGATCATCATGGCGATCGCCGCCCTCGTCCTCTTGCTCGTCATCGTCGACGAGAGACGCGCCAAGGTCACGCCGGCCTGAAGGATTTGATGACCCGCTCAAACAGTCTCGAAAGGGTGTCGCGGTACATCCAGAACGAAATCAGGACCCAGTAGCCGATATACCCGAATATCTCCGCCAGCGAAGGACTGGCATCGTACCCGAGGAGAGCCGTCAGAAGCTTCCCAGCAGTGCTCTGACCGTCGATCAGCCAATTGATGTCGTACACGTGTTCGATCATAGGAGCGATCACCCCAGCCTCCTGGAACTCGAGAATGCTCCTACCAACAAGGCCAGCCGCGAACATGATCAGTAGTATGCCGGTGACATTGAAGAATGTGCGAAGATCCAGCCGAACGGAGTACTTCATGATGGCAACGCCAATCAGGACTGACAGACCGAGTCCGAGGCCGCCACCGATGAGCAACTGGATTCCAGAGGACGTGAAAGACGCAGAGCCGAGAAAGAGGACGGTCTCGATCCCTTCTCTCCATATGCTGACGAAGGCGAGCGAAGCCAAACCATAAGATTGCCTCTTTGTCAGGGCGGTCTCGACTTTCTCCCTCAGGTCTTCGGAATAGGTCTTGCTGTTGTTTCTCATCCAAAGAATCATGGTGGTGAGTATGACCGCGGCAACGAGCATTGTGATCCCTTCGAAGAGCTGCTCGTATCTGCCTGCAAACTCGACCCTCAAGAGCAGGAAGAGGCCGGCGGCGCCTATGCTTGCCAGCACGCCCAGGCCGACACCGTAGTATATTGGCTTGGCCAGAGTCTCCGCGCCCACCTTCTTAAGGTAGCCCAATATGATGCCGACTATGAGAGCGGCCTCAATGCCTTCCCTCAACGCTATTACGAAACTCTCAATCATTTCTCTAACCTACAGTCAACAGTTGTGTCTTAGGTCTACCTAAACTTCACGCCTAACAAGCTCTGCGTTCATGTTCGCATAGGTTCTTGAATAGAATGGCGATATCCCCCGAGCTGGCAAGGGGCGTTTCACTGTGAAGATATCGAAGGGCGCAGCATATGGCCTCATGGGCCTAGCAGCCGTCTTGTGGGCCACGTCAGGGACACTGACCGAACTTGCGCTCGGAGAGGGAGCGAAGGTGATGGAAATCACCGTATTCTCTATCATCATATCCGCAATCATTCTGCTGCCTTTGATCGGTGTCCTCGACCGCAAGTCCCTCAAAATAAAGAGAACGGATTTCTTGCCGTTCCTGGGATTCAGTCTCGTGACTGGCACGTTCTTCTCACTCGCCTGGTACTACTCTGTCGAAATGACATCTGTGGCGACCGCGGTGATCCTCCTATATCTGTACCCAAGCATTGTGACGATTGCCTCAGTGTTCGTTCTCAGGGAGAAACTGACGCCTCAGAAGGCTCTGGCACTCCCTCTGACATTCGTCGGGTGCGTGCTCGTGGCTGGAGCTCAAGAGTTCGAAGAAGGTTTCTCTTTCGACATGGTGGGCATCGCGCTCGGCATCTATGCAGCCATAGGTGCTTCCGTTTACTATCTATGGGGCAAGAAGTTCCTGAACAAGTACTCCTCGAACACGGTGATACTCTACATGACGGCTCTAGCGATTCCAGGTCTTATCATCCTGGGGAACCCGGTCGAGCTCATGAAGACCTCTCTCTCTTCGACAGCGTGGCTCCTCATCCTCGCCCTTGGGTTCTTCCCAGGTACAGTCGCCTTCGTCGTCTCGATGGTCGCCCTCAACCACATCGAGGCGAGCAAGGCGAGCATCGTGGCCAGCATCGAACCAGTTGCGGCGGTCTTGATCGCGTTTATCGTGCTCTCGCAGGGCCTGAACACGCTCCAGGCTCTGGGAGTGGCACTCGTGTTCGGAGGAGTGGTCCTGCTCAGACTGACCCTGAAGAGAACCGCCCCCGCAGTAAAGAGCATATATCGACCTGAGCAATCACCACCGACAACATGATAATCGCCCGAGTGCCGAGCGGAATACCTGGTCTCGACGCCCTGCTCCAAGGAGGATTCCCGACCAACTCGACCCTGGCTCTTCGCGCAGAGCCGTCCAATCCTGCCGAGTACTTCCAGCAGCAGTTCATAGCAGAGGGGTTGAAGCACGGTTTCCCAGCGGTCTATTGCTGTCTATCCAGGCCGGCTGCGAGCGTGATCCGCAGCCTGAAGCACCAAGGGTTTGACGTTCTCGAACAGATCGCGAACGATCAGCTGGTGTTCCTCGACTGCTACTCGATGCACAAGCGGACTTCGACCATGGGGGTCGACCAGGCGATCCAGAGCAAGATCATCTCAGTGACCGAGGTGGACGATGAACGCGCGCTCCAGGACGGCCTTGCGAGCGCAGTCGAGAGGATACCCAATCTGAAGGGGTTGAGAGCGGTCTGCGAGAGTGTCCCCGGGACCCTCACATCCAAATCCGCAGTCGAGATCATGAGATGGGGAAGGAAGGCCTTCGGGGACCTCAGGGCCTTCGAGACACTCACTCTTCACACTTTCCCGGTCGGCATCAGGGAAGAGCTCTTTGGCGTCATGGCGCACGATTTTGATGGCATTATCGAGATCAGGGAGGAAAGGGGCATCGAGCGAGTCAGGTACTACCTCAATATCCAGAAGATGCGCAGGACGGACATCCCACAGAAGATGTACGAGCTGGACACCGAGAATGCATTGCTCTCATTGAGGTCGATACAGAAGATAATGTGAATTCTAGTCTTTGAGCAACTGGGTGACGAGATCCTCGTAGTCCTCAATGTTGATGGCAATCAGATCTTCGTTGACGTACTTGGCTAGCTTGACAGAGTAGTTCAGCTGGCCTCTCTCCCTAGTGACCCTGAACATCATGTCCTCATTGGCCTGTTTGAAGTAGAGCCTTATGACCGCCCCGTTCGCAAGCTCGTACTCGGCCTCGAAGTGTCCATTTATCCCGTTGACGCGCTGGGAGTCGATGAGGAACTTCAGCATTATCGGCTTCGCGCGGTGATTTCCCACGAGAACCTTGTGCAAAGTCGTAACGAAGATCATGTCGCGGTCTATAGGGAGACCCGCCTGTGGAGCTCTTACTTCCATCACAATCCTCTGGCGATGCTGACTATGGCCCTTTCTGGCCTTATACTTATCCGGTCAGTTCTCGACCACGAGCAGTTGCTCATCCGAACCAGTTCAGGCCGAGCAGTTCAATGATGGCGAATATGAGGAACGCCCTGTTGATTCCTGCTAGGAAGTTCGCAGTCGCGAAGTCGCGGAGAGTCATCAGAGTCCCCTTCGTGTTGATGATAGAGAAGACATAGAGCGGGATCGTATCCGGAATGCCTGGAATCGACATAATGAGGTACATCGCAAGTACCCCGAACCTGCGGACGGACATCTCTGTCTTTCCAGCAATCCACCTCAGCCAGCCCCATCGAGGGATTTCCAATTCCGATCTACGTGGCCTCTTCGAGGTCAGTCGCGTGAAGATGCGCCACCTGTCCATGCCTAACCGCTTGGCCGTCGCCCCCGTCACTCTCCGAATACGTCTCATCGGTCCTAGCCGATGCATTCTGCGGGCGATCTTCTTCAAGACGGTAGGGATGTAGAATACTGCGATGGCCCCCGCCCCCTTTCCAAGCCCCATGACCAACGCTTTGATGGGGAAGAATATACCTGGGTTCCAAATCAGCGCAATCTCGACCGGAATCGGCAGTATTATCGATGCGGCGATGCAGAACAGGAAGAAGATGAAAAGATACGTGGCAGGGTCGACCTGATTGTTCATCAGGTAGTCCATGAGCTGTTGGAGGATGTCTGCCATATGAGTGTCCGCAAGCAATCTTACTTACTTCTAGGTTGGCACGGAAGGTCACGCCTCGCGCGTACGTGCAAGGTCGGAAAATCGGGCTAGCC
>JALHSX010000104.1 GCA_022865445.1 Thermoplasmata archaeon
CATCGACCCAAGGGTCTACATGATAACGACCTTCGAGCGCACGAAGAGGGGCACGGATGGCGGGGTGTCGTTTACCGGCCAGCTCGCCGCGTTCGTCGCCGCTGCGTACACTTCGACCGTGGCCTACGTGCTCTTCGCGTTCTTCAACGAGTCACTTGTATCCGGTCCTGCGACGCTGTTCATTCCTATGCTATGCGGCTTCCTTGGATGCCAGATTGACAGTGTAATCGGAGCGACGCTCGAGCGCCGAGGCAGGATAGGCAAACTGGGGAACAACCTCGCCTCGATAGGTCTTGGCACATTGATCGCGTTCGCATTGGCAGTTCTCTAGGCATTTGCCATGATCTCGATGCCTGGACCGCCACGGCCCGTCGATCATATCTCGACATTTCGATTTGGCACGTGTGGCCGTGTTGGAGACTCAAGGATGCCGGCGGCATCTCCAAAGCTAGTGTGCATCCCCGCTAAAGCCTTGCGATGCTCTCGATTACCGAATCGAGGGCGTCCACGCAGCTGTCCGCTTCTGAGGATCTCCTGGCCCCCGGGGACACGATCTGTATCGCGTGCATCCCTACCTTCTTTGCCCCAAGGATATCGCCATCGCAGTCGTCGCCTATGTGCACGGCTGCTCTCGGTAGCACTCTGAGCCTGTCGAGCGTCACTCGGAACGCCCCTTCTGAGGGCTTTCTGACGAGTATCTCGTTCGAGAATGTCATAGTGTCGAAGAACCCGACGATGCCCATGCCATCCATGACGAGCCTGAGCGCGGAGCCCGGGGTTCGGCCAGTGTTGGAGATCAGACCTGTCCTGTACCCATTCTCCTTCACGGACCTGAGAGCCTCTTTCGCCCCCGGAAGCATCCTGGGCGGGTTGTCGAGTATGCACTCTGCGTAGATCCTCTCCACCGCTGCGAGGTCCTGCCTGCTCAGCTTGCACGCGAGCTTGTCGTCGATGGAGCTGAGCATGAACAGCACCTGGTCGTGGACCGGCATGTCCCTCCTCTTGCTCCATGTGAGCTCCAGGAAGTCTCCGGTCTTCTTGTAAGCGGACCCTATCTCGTCCTTTGAATGAATGATACCTCGCGAACTCAGGAGCGAACCTATCTTCTCGATCCTTAGCTTGGCCAGTCGGTCCGAACCTCCAGGATGCTCCTGGATCAATGTGTCCCAGAGGTCGAACGTAACGGCCGTGATCTTTCGCATGGTAGGCGGCCGGAGCTACGGTAGCTGGTCTATTGAAACAGCCTATACTACAACGGTGCCTGTCCCGCCTGGAGCTGCTGTCGAAGGCCCCAAATGCCGGTGTCGGGAACCCTTAAATAGGACGTCGATATTAGACGGACTAAAGAGCGGTTTGACGGCCATAGTGGCGGGGCTACACCTGGTCCCATTCCGAACCCAGAAGTTAAGCCCGCCTACGTTCTCCGTGGTACTGAGGTGCGCGAGCCCTCGGGAAGCCTAAGACTCTTCGGAGTCTCTTGGCCGTAACGGCTAGATACGCTAGCCAGGTACCTTCGGGTACAGGGTGAACCGTATCGTTTGAAACCGTTACGGGCTTGGTAAGCTGTCAGCCACTCTTTACTCTACTTCTAATTTTCGCATGCGTGTACATGGTATCCACCACGAAGGGTTTATATCACGACAGATGGCTTTTCGAGCTGGAGCTGGCAACATTGGCTCTCACCACCAACGAGAAGTACATCCTGGTAGCGATACTCGCTGCGGTCATGATCTTCGTCATATTCTTCGAGATGAGATACATGCGCGGCAAGGCCAAAGTCGTCAGGCACACGGCGCTCAAGAAGGACGAGGCCTACAACGCGGTCCTCACGACCCGCTCCGTCATCAATGTCATGCAGCGCCAGGGTGCTGAGACGAGATCCGCTCAGACTATGGTAGGAGCCGCAAAACAGGCCATGGAGCAGGGCGACTACGACCACTGCATGGAACTCTGCGAGAAGGCGAGGGACGAGATGACCTCGCCGCCCAGGAAGACCGCCGAGCCTGCAGAGGGCCACGAAGATGATGCCGTCGAGAAAGAACGGTTCGAGAAGGTTGCGGAGAGCATACTCGCGGCCAAGAGCCGAACGTCTAAGACGGATTCCTACAAGGGCACGAAGCTTGCCGTAGACTCTGACGGGAACTTCATGACCGCCAAGTTCGAAATCAACACGGCGAAATCCGACATAAGGAAGGCCGTCGAGAGTGGCCTGGACACATCCGATGCGCAGGACCTGATGACCGATGCAGAGGCTGCGTTCGTCGTTGGCAGCTACACGAAGGCTCTATCGCTCGCAGTCAAGGCCAGGAAAACTGTGAGCGCGGAGGCTGAGGGAGAGACCATACGTTTGAGGGCCGGGGATGAGCCGGAGGAACCGGATGCTGAGCCCACGGCCGAGGAGCTGTCCATAAGGTCCACACGGGCGTGCGGTCAGTGCGGCGCGCCTCTCGAAGGTGACGATACGTTCTGTCACAAGTGCGGCGCGAGAGTCGAGCGTGAGAGGGTCTGCGATTCGTGCGGTACGAAGGGGCGCTCTGAGGACACGTTCTGCAGGAAGTGCGGTTCGAAGCTCTAGCTCAGTCCGTATTTGTTCTTGATTATCACCGTTGCGAGCGCGCCCGCGCCGAAGCCGTTGTCAATGTTGACCACTCCTATTCCGCTCGAGCAGCTGGAGAGCATTCCCAGGAGGGCCGCCATGCCGCCGAAGCTGGCTCCGTAGCCGACACTCGTTGGGACCGCCACGACAGGCTTGCTCGTCAGGCCGGCAACGACGCTCGGGAGAGCGCCCTCCATGCCAGCGAGCACGACGATCACGTCCGCGGAGTCGAATTGTTTCAGGTTCGAGGTCAGTCTGTGCATGCCTGCTACTCCGACATCGTAGAGCCGCTCCACCTTGCATCCGAGCAGTTCGCACGTGACAGCCGCCTCCTCCGCCACTGGGATATCCGATGTGCCGGCGGTGACAATGAGCACCTTTCCCTTCAAGATTCGCTTCGTCACCCCGATTGTCACGATCCGTGCCTCTGGATACCATCTCACCCTGGGGCCGAATCTGCTTTTGAGCTTCCGGTAGACCTTCTCGTTCATCCGCGTGAACACCGCCTCATCTTTTCGCGCGATGATCCTCGCAGCGATTTCGAGTACCTGCCTGTCCGTTTTTCCAGGGGAATATATCGCTTCGGGTATGCCCTTTCTGAGCTCGCGGTGACTATCGAGCTTCGCGAACTTGAGATCGTCATATGGAAGAGTACGGAGCTGCTCCAGCGCTTCCCCGACGGAGCAATCACCCTTGCTCAGCTTCGAGAGGATCTTCTCGATCTTCTCGGGATTCATCTTCGCAACACCTCGTTCAGGCTTCCCATCCTATAACCTTCAAGATCGACAGAGACATAGGTGAATCCCAGCGACCTCAGCTTCTTTGTCACGGAGACCCTCATTCCCGACGACGCCAGCATGCCTATGTCCTTCGGCGAAACCTCTACCCTCGCCATATCCCCGTGCATCCTGACCCTCACATCG
>JALHSX010000105.1 GCA_022865445.1 Thermoplasmata archaeon
CACGATGTTGGCGAGAACGCGCTTACGATCGAGAGTGCAATCGTCGTGATTGCGGATGGATGTGACATAACGAAAGGCAGAGGGAGACTGTCCTTCGATCTCGGCAAGCACGACATTCATTCCATTTCAGCGCTGTCGATAGAATCCGTGGACATCTACAAGGGCAAGACGAAGCTGATAGAGATCCATGTCAACATGTCCAACTCAGCCGGAATCTACCAGGTCCAAGAGACACTCGGGAACAAGGTCGCGAAGAGCGTCCTCAGAGACTATGTTGAGATCGTCGCGGACCTCACCCCGTCCAAGGCGCCGCCAGAATTAAGGATCCTGGACAGGATTATCTTCTCCGACGGCAAGTACAAGTACGTTTAGAAAGAGAACAGCGGTACAGAGATGAAGAGCATCGCGAGCGCGATGATCTGTCTCAAGTTCAGCTGTTCTTTCAGCCTGGCCTTTGCCACCACGATCGTGAGCAAGGGATAGAGGTTCGTTATCGGAGAGACGATGGATACATTGCCGTTCTGGATGGCCAGGTACAGGGTTATGCCTCCGCCTGCGAGGCACAAGAAGGACAGTTCCAGCAACCATCCGTTCGATTTCGGTCTCTCGAACTTGCCTTTCTCGCGTGCGAGCCAGTAGACGACCCATATCGATGGAACGACCAGGGCGTAGACGCCGATGAAGTTCGTGTCCCCGATATCGGAGATAGACCCCTTTGCCATGGCCGCGGATGTACCCCAGAAGAAGAGCGAACAGATTGCAAACGCGACCCCGAGGAGCTCGGTCTTCTTCTTGCCGTTGTTTCCATTCCCTGTGGAGTAGGTGAACACCAGCATGCTCATCACGACTAGGACGACGCCGATTCCTTCGCCGAGGCTCATCGTCTCGCCGAGGAAGACGAGGGCGAGCACCACTGTCCAAGGAGCGTATGCGCCGGCAACCGTCCCAACGATGCTCACCTTACCGTGTTTTAGGGACTCGTAGTATGTCACGAACGCGGCTCCGGAGA
The DNA here is from genome assembly GCA_022865445.1 of Thermoplasmata archaeon. GTDB lineage: Archaea > Thermoplasmatota > Thermoplasmata > UBA10834 > UBA10834 > COMBO-56-21. The sequence continues at coordinate 1,010 of JALHSX010000105.1, forward strand.
GCCCTGCAGCTCCGGCCGCCTGAAGCCAAGTCTCCGCAGGGAATTATCCCGGCCTTCTGAACAAGAACCAGTAGACGAGCCAGATAACGAGTACGTTGACGCCCAGAAGCAGCAATATGTTGGCTGACGAGACGCTGGTCCTGGTCTCCTTGGCAAGTACCTGTCCGAAGCCATACATGATTATGGTCGCAATCGAAAAAGGCAACCACAGGAGCTCCATGTTGCGTTCGCATGCCCACGGCCTAGATATACCTTTTCGAACGAAATCTGTAGGTTTTGGGGCGCCCGGGGTCAGGCGAGTTCCTTGGCCCTTTCATCCTTCTCAAATAGAATCCTTCCATTGTAATCGATCCTAAGGATTCGATGATACGGGATCGTCGCTTCGTCAGTGTCGAAAAAGCCTCTTCCAAGAGAGATGATGGAGGCCCCGGCGATCTTCTTCACGTTACCTGGAACGCCCCTGTGAACGTACCAGACAATGGCTTCCCTTAGCGATTCGCCTTTAGTCCAGCGTAGTCGGTTGAGCACATCCCTAGGATACACCATCGCGGTAGACAATCATATGAAGAAGATATCTTGATTTCGACATCATGTGCGAGTGAGGGAAAATGAAGTCGGGGAAATGGTTTTCCAGAGCGCGCTAGAGCTGGTCGAGTTTCTCCTCGATCTTGCTCGCCAGGTCGGCGACCTTGTCGAATTCTGCCTGTTTTGGCGGTCCCTTGACTTCGACAACGCCCAGCACCTCCAGCTTCGAACCCTCGAGCAACGCCTGGATTTGCTTCACGGCGCCACCGCTCCATCCGTATGAGGTTAGGACCACACCGTACTTCGTCGGTGCTCTGAGCGTCTTGACAAGCAGGGTCGCATAGGCTGCCACTGGGTGCACGCCCCCGAGGACGGTCGGCCCTCCGATGACGACCACTGGAGTGTCGACCAGTTCCTTGGCGATATGGCCAACCTCAGTGTTCGTGAGGTCGAACACGTTGACCGAGATCCCCTTTTTGACAAGCGCCTCGTTGAGCGCCTTGACCATCTTCTCGGTGCTGCCCCACATCGAGACATAGGCGATCATCACTTTCTTCTCCATCTTCTCTGTGGTCCACTTTTCATACACATCCATTATGACCTTCGGTTCTCTCCAGATGACACCGTGCGATGGGGCGATTATCTTCGGGGCAAGCTTCTTGACCTTCTCGATCGCGGTCTGGCCAGGCTTCCGGAAGGGCATCATGATCTCGGCGAAATACAGCTTGGCCATGTCCAGAGCCTTCTCGTCTCCGTACTCGTCCGAATAGAACGCCCCGCCTGCAAGATGCGAGCCGAAGAAATCACAAGGGAACAGTATTTTGTCCTCCTCGAGGTACGTGAAGATGGTTTCCGGCCAGTGGAGCCACGGGGCGTCGATGAACTTCAGAGTCTTCCCTCCCAGATCGATCCGCGAGTTCTCGTCCACGACATCGATCCTGGAGGCGTCGATGTCGAAGTACATCATCGCGGCCTCTTTCCCCTTCGCGCCTGTGACCAGCTTCGCGTTCTTTGCGATATTCAACACATGCTTTGCCGCATTGGCGTGGTCCGGCTCGGCGTGGTTCATGATGACATAGTCGATCTTGGTCGGGTCCATGTGCTGAGCGATCTTGTCGACCAGGTCCTTCTCAAAGCCGGGGTTGACCGTGTCAATGAGCGCGGTCTTGTCCTTCCCCACGATCAGGTAGGCGTTGTAGCTGGTTCCGTGCGGTAGAGGAATCAATCCGTCGAAAAGTCTCCTATTGTAGTCCTTGACTCCCACCCAAAAGACATTTGGGGCGATGGCTATTGTTCCCATTGACTTGGCCATAATCTGAACCTCCAGGGTCGGCGAACGTTCCGGGGGTTATTAGATTTGACGACGTCTGTGTTCGAGAGTCAGGAAGGTTATTTATTCCCAAAGTGATTGGCGAGATGCCAAGGCGAAGAGCTTTGAACGCAGCCTTGCATTGAAAGCTGCTCTCGTGCGGGGTGAGCCCATCATGGATTTGAAAACGAAGATAAGGCGGATTCCTGAGCACAAAGGCGTGGTCTTCTGGGACATCACCCCTTTGCTGAAGGACAGACACGCCTTCAGAGAATGCGTGAGAGGTCTGGCCGATCATTTCAGAGATGAACATGTCGATGTTGTGGTTTCGAACGAGGCCAGGGGTTTCATCATCGGAGCGCCTGTCGCACATGAACTCGGTGTCGGATTCGTGCCCATAAGGAAGAAAGGCAAGTTGCCCCACAAAGTCGCAAGCATTAGCTACAACAAGGAGTACGAGACAGACGTCATCGAGATTCACGAAGATGGGATAAAGCCTGGCGACAGGGTTCTCCTCATAGACGATCTGCTGGCTACAGGAGGGACCATCAAAGCGAACGCCGACCTTGTCGAGAAGCTAGGTGGCAAGGTCGTGGGGATGGGCTTTCTCGTAGAGCTGGAATACCTGCGCCCGAGGGAGTATCTGGGCGACAAGTATGACATCTACTCGCTGGTCTGCTGCAAGACGACGACAGAGCAAGGCTGAGTTGATGGTGGTCTCCGGCTTGGGATGCCTTGACTCCGATGCGGCGAAGCTAGAAAAGAAGGTTTAATATCTGGTCGGTCATTGCTTAGGCCATGGCCCTAGAAGCGCTGAAAGCGTCACTTGCTGATTCTCCGGTCGTCAGGCGCGGTGACTACGACTACCTCGTGCACCCGATCACGGACGGCATACCGTCCATCGATCCTGTGATCCTCCGCGAAATCACAGATGCAATGGCCGAGATAGGCAACTTCGACTGCGACCTGATCACCACGATAGAAGCCCTTGGGATTCCTCTCGCGACATGCCTTTCACTGAAGACTGGGAAACCTTTCAACATCGTCAGGAAGAAGATGTATGGATTGCCTGGCGAGGTCAGCGTCACTCAGGTGACAGGATACTCGAGATCCGCGCTCTTCATCAACGGTTTGAAGGCCGGAGACAGAGTGGTCGTCGTTGACGACGTCGTCAGCACGGGCGGGACGCTGTGGGCTCTCGTCGAAGCCCTCAAGTCAATGCAGGTCAAGATCGTCGACATACTCGTTGTGCTCGAGAAGACGGACAAGAAGGCCGAGATCGAGAGGAAGATCGGGATGCCTATCAAGACCCTGGTCAAGGTCGATGTCGTCAACGGGAAGGTCGTCGTTCTCTGATGTGCAATTTATGAGCGCATCGTTCCATACATCTGACCATATTTGCTGATAAAAGGGCATTAATTCACGCCCCAGCGAATGCTTAGTGCAGTGTGCGCGCGTAACTAGAATCCAGGAGTTTGTCGGCATGTGTTCGAGCTCGGCCTGCTTCTGTCGCTCGGGCTTTCCGCACTCGCGGGGTTCCTCCTAGGATTCCCAGCAGGCCTCGTGCCCGGGCTTCACATGAACAACCTCGCGGCCGCGGTGACTGCCTATGGCGGCGCGTCTGTGGTTGTCTTCGGGGCACTTGGCGACGCCATGGGAGCCGGTGCTGGCGTTCTCTTGATCGCGTGCTTCATATCCGCGGCTCTGATCGCTCACCTGTTTGCCAGTTCGATCACGTCCACATATGTCGGCATTCCCTCTGAGGACGTCGTCTCAGTTCTTCCAGCGCACAGGCTGGCTATGGCTGGCCTTGGCCCGATTGCGGTCCGGTCTTCGGTTGATGGGGCTCTGGCTGGCGTGGTCGTGTCGTCGTTGCTCCTCTTCCCGGTCTGTTTCATGATGGGCCCGCCTTTGGGGATCTACGAGATTCTCAGGAAGGTCATGTTTTTCGTGATCGTCATCTTCTCGGCGGTCCTTCTTCTCTCTGAGGGGTTCTCTGGTGTTCGCTTCCGAGCGAAGGCTCATCGGCCCATCCGCAAGGTCATGGGTGCTGTCATCGTCTTTTCACTGGCTGGCATTCTCGGCATCGTGGTATTCAGGACGAACTACTACGCGTGTCATGTTCCAGATCTGCCATGGCTTCCTGGCAACTTCGTGCCGAGGTCATCGCTTCTCCTGCCGATGTTTGCAGGGCTGTTCGGAATTCCCGG
>JALHSX010000106.1 GCA_022865445.1 Thermoplasmata archaeon
CACTTCTGCTCCCGATCTGCCATGGATATCGAGGGTATCGGTCCATCGCTGATCGATCAACTCGTTGACAAAGGATTGGTCAGAGACGCAGCCGATCTGTACGGGCTGAAGAAGGAACAGCTGTTGACGCTGGAAGGAATCGCGGAGAAGTCGTCGCGGAACATCATTGAGGCAATCCAAGCCAGCCTCGACAGGGATTTCGAGAGCGTTCTCTTCTCTCTCGGGATCAGGCACGTGGGAAAGACGACCGCTGCTGTCCTAGCCTGTGCCTTGGGAAGCATGGACAGAATTCGGACAGCGAGCGTTGAAGAGCTTTCCAAGGTCGAGGGCATCGGACAGGTCGTAGGGGGCGCTATCAGGGATTTCATGGACAACCCGAACAACCGTGAGCTTCTTGAGAGACTGAGGAAGAATGGTCTGAAGATGGAAGGCCCAAGGACCGCGAAAGGGTCCCTCTCGGGGAAGGTGTTCCTCTTCTCCGGGGAGCTAGCATCGATGGCGAGATCCGAAGCAGAGGCTGCCGTTGAGGCCCTCGGCGGCAAGGCTGGGCCGTCGGTCACCAAGGCGACCGACTACGTAGTCATGGGCAAGGATCCTGGCTCCAAACTCGCAAAAGCTAGGAACATGAAGAAAACCATCCTCGACGAGAAAGCGTTCCTTGAGCTGATCAAGAAACGCTGATTGGATGATTCGATCTGTCTACCCTTCGCGCTGGTCTGGTTTTCAGCGGATGATACTGGAGAAGGACTGTTCAAATAGTCTCCAGGACAAAGACATACATGCAGACTGAGACACGCGGAGTGCGAACCAGATTGCCCAGCACACAAGCTCCGGGGAAGAGCACCGTAGAAACGGATGGTTCCGACGGACAGGCCGATCGGTATCACAAGAGACTTCAGAGGATACTCCGGGCGTCGGATACGAGAATGCCCAACCTGTCGGGTGGAGTGGGCTTGGTGGAAAGGCGCATGAGCGAGCAGATGAAAGAGGCAACGCTGGCGCCGAAGCTGGTCAATCCCGCGTCGGTTCCCGAGGACGACGGTCCGCTGTTCCAGTGTACAGAGTGCGACATGATCGTGAAGGAGTCGGACCCATACTGTCCGTTCTGCGGAGCGATCTTCGCGGACAGTCCGCTGGCGGAGCAGGAAGGACTGACAGAAGCCTGCGAGAAACCCCTGGTCGATAGGCACGTCCATAGGGAGGAGATGGTCAGGCCCGAGAAGTTCGACCTGTTCAGCTTGATAAGGACCCGATCGAGGTCCCATGAGATGCTTTATGAGGAGGCGCTCAAGGGTTTCGCTGGGTCTGCCAGGCTTCTCGAGGAGATCGAGCATCTGATATCAGACGTGAGTTCTCTTGGAACGGACACATCAAGAGCCAGAAGGCTCGTGAGCAGTGCATGGGAGGCTGCGAGGGATGGCAACTGGAACCTTGTCAACGCACTTGCGCACCAGACCGAGGAGATGATGGCTCCGAACATCCCTGAACTCGTGAGATCCCAGATCGCAAGGGCCAGGAAGTATCTCACCGAGGCCAAGGCAGTTGGCGTAGACATCTCGCCATACATCCTTCAGATCAAGACAGCGATGCAAGCGTTGCGCAAGGATGATCCAGACGACGCTTTGAGGGTGACCAAGGAGCTCATGGACCGTTTGAGGGAAGACTCGATCTCTTGGGACTAGACAGTGGATTGAGGCTGCGAAATCTTCGGCAGAGGTTTTTTATCGTCATAACCTCGTGTTTGTGGTGACATGGCTGGCGATCTCACTGAGCTGGATTCCTACGGTTGGGAAGCACTGAAGAAATCCCTTAACCAAAGGCTCGTCATGAACAGGATCAGGCTCGTGCCCAGCAAGAGGAATAGGGTTTGGGTCGCAGAGACTGATGTCCGACCAGTTGTAGTCAAGCAGTCCTTGTCCGGGAGAGCTGGCAACGAGTTCGAAGAGTTGTTGGTCGCTAGGAAGGCGGGCGTCGACGTTCCCTATCCTCTGTTCATGGACGGGGACTATCTCATACTCGAATATGTCCAAGGCGACACTTGCGACACCATGATCAACCATCTCTTCAGCCTTGAGGTCGCGGAAAAGATTGGTATTTGGCTCGCGAGGTTCCACGAGAAGATGCCATCAGACGGCCTGCCAAGAATCCGAGGCGACTCCGTGCTTTCGAATTTCGTGTTCAGCGAGGGAAAGGTCTTCGGGCTAGATCTCGAGGACTCAGGACCTGGTGATCCGCTTGATGACTTGGGCCAGATCGGAGCCTCGATTCTGGGTAGTGAACCATTCTTCACTCCGATCAAGTTCGATCTCTGCATCAGATTGATTGAAAGTTATGGCAAAGAGGCGAGGGTGGACGTCGTCGAGCTAGCGAGGCCATATGTCTCCAAGCATCTTCGCTTGTATGCGAAGGCAAAACCATTGTTCGGACGGACATTCGCATCGGCCGCA
>JALHSX010000107.1 GCA_022865445.1 Thermoplasmata archaeon
GGGATACCTGAGGATTGAGGAGAACAGTGTATCTGAGGTCTGCCTGGGTGATGCTCCGTCCGACTCGCTGAAGGCGATTGTTGTCCCCTGCTTCGTGAATGCGCATACCCACATAGGCGATTCGGTCGCATTCCCAGCTCCAAAGGGTTCCGTGCAGGAGGTCGTGGGTCCCCCTGACGGCTACAAGCACAGGATCCTGCGCTCAACCTCTAGAAAATCGAAGATAGATGCGATGAGGGAGTCAACAAGGTTCATGTCGCGCACAGGGACTTCGGCGTTCGTTGATTTAAGAGAAGGTGGCCTCGAGGGCCTGAAGGAATTCTCCGACGCACTGACGGACGACTCTCCGAGATCGGCAGTGCTCGGGAGACCGATAGGGGTCGAGTCCAAGAGGCGCGAGGTCGACGCCATTCTGGACGCGTGTGATGGGATAGGCATGAGCGCTTACCGGGACTGGCCTGTGGACTTCCTTAGTGATGTCTCGAAGGCGGCCAAATCCAAGAAGAAGATGTTCGCTTTGCATGCGAGCGAGGTCGTCCGTGAGGACCTGGGATCGATCTTGGACCTTGGGCCGTCATTCTTGGTTCACATGACTTGCGCGCCCGAAAGCGACCTTGCCCAATGCGCTCGGGAAGGTCTGCCAATAATCGTGTGTCCTCGCTCCAACGAGTTCTTTGGCCTCTGCCCGGACATACCCATGATGCTGAGGTCGGGAGTCACGGTGGGGTTAGGCACTGACAACTGTATGGTTTCAAGACCTGACATGCTTGAGGAGCTCAAGGCCGCTTACAGACTCAGCAAGGCGAAGGGTGGGATAACCCCCCTGGAGGCGGTACGCCTGGCGTCATTCTCCGGGCGCAAAGTCTTAAATGCGAACGGGAATATAACTACGGAAATCGACGTCAAGGACGACCTTGCAGTCATCGGGCTGGGAGGCGACGATCCCCTCCGCGACCTCGTGACTGTGGGAAGGTCGGAGAACATCAAGGCTGTCGTGCGTGGAGGAAAAGTGCGGTGGAGGTCCTAGGTTTGGACGAGATCAAACGGATACTGATAGCAACCGATGGTTCCGAGTACACCAAGGAAGCAGTGTCCACTGGCCTGCGTCTCGCGAAGATCCTCGGGGCCGAAGTCACCGCGTTATATGTTATCGACCAGACTTCTTTCGTGAGTTTCCCGATTGATTCGTCCATAGTCAGCGTGTACTCGCTCCTCGAGAACGAGGGCAAGCGCGCGGTGGATGAGGTCAAGAAGGAGGGCGAACAGCAGGGGATCAAGGTGACTCCAGTCGTCGTCGAAGGCTCTCCGACCAGGAAGATCGTCGAGATGGCAGCTGATTTCGACCTGGTCGTGATAGGCACCCTTGGCCGGTCCGCTCTTTCGAAGTTGTTCATGGGCAGTGTTGCAGAGAGAGTAACCAGATACGCTCCGTGTCCTGTGCTTGTGGTCAGAAACCGGAAGAGGTGATCGGCGACATGAAGGTCAAAGAAATCATGACCGAGAACCCGATTGTCGCGGAGCTCCCGGGCACCAGGACAGAAGCGCTCAAGAAACTGGTGAAGAACAACCTCACAGGTCTTCCGGTGGTGAAGGCGGATGACCGGACCCTGGCCGGCTTCGTCACCAGGCAGGACATATTCGCAAAGCCCGACGAGGAGCAGCTCGCCCTCGTCATTCGGCGCGATATTCCAACCATCAACCCCAATGCGAGCGTCAGGGATGCGGCGAGGTGTCTAGTGGAGAACCACCTCAGCCACCTGCCGGTGGTGGAGAAGAACAAGCTAGTGGGCCTGGTCACGCCGACGGATCTTCTGATAGTCGTCGAGAAGGACAACCCTCAGATAGCGGTCGAGGAGATCGTCCGCTCCCCGTGCATACCGATCTATGGTGGCGCTCCGCTGTCCGTCGCGCTCGCGACTTTCAGAGCGGCGAAGGTGTACGCTTTGCCTGTCCTGGATGACGACGCGAAGCTGGTCGGGATAATCACAGACAGGGACATCTTCAATCAGACCGTGGTCGACAGCTCGGTCGTCATGAGTGATCTGGGCATCAGCGATGATGAGGACAATTGGACCTGGGAGGGCCTCAGAAACGTGATGAAGCTCTGGTACGAGGTCTCAAGAGTCGACCTGCCGAAGTTGACGGTCAGGGAGATCATGATCAAGAACCCAATGACGGTATTCAGGAAGACTCTGGTGGGGGATGCCGCTCGAACAATGAGGAAGAACGACTTCGGGCAGCTGCCTGTCAGGGACTCCAAGGACAACCTCGTGGCGATGGTTTATGACATAGATGTGATATCAACGCTCACGAAGTGATGCTCATGGATCCGCAGGAGCTCCTGTCATTGTGCAAGCGCAGGGGATTCCTATGGCCAGCGTACGACATCTATGGCTCGGTCGCTGGTCTCTACGACTACGGCCCCTTGGGCGCGGCCCTGAAGAACAACATTGAGAACTACTGGAGGAAGCTGTACGTTCTCGGCGAGGGATTCCAGGAGATATCATGTCCTGTGGTGGCACCGGAACCGGTGTTCAAGGCATCTGGGCATGTCGACGCGTTCTCCGACATGTTCGTCGAATGCACCAGTTGCGGAGAGACTTATCGCGCAGACCATCTCGCCGTTGACCTGCACGACAACCCCGCATCCCTCAGCGAGGAAAGGCTTGGCAAGCTGCTGAAGGACAAGGACGTGAGGTGCCTGGAGTGCAAGGGTGAGTTGACCGCCCCGAGGCGATTCAACCTGATGTTCAAGAC
>JALHSX010000108.1 GCA_022865445.1 Thermoplasmata archaeon
CTGGCAGACTGCTATCAGCGTCACGCTCCCTCTGAACTCTGCGAACTTCGGCACGACGAACCAGCCAACAGCGATGACCGCGTTGGACAGCGTGATTATCATTCCGACCCACATGTCCGATGCCCCCAGGCTCCTGTTGAAGATGACCGGGAGCCAAGGGATCACGAGGGCTGCCCCGAAACCTATCAATGCACTCTGGAAGGAATACATGAATAGGATCCTCTGGGTACGTTTGTCGAAGTGTGCTCGAAGCGAACTGGGCTTCCTCTCAGTTTCCTTCACGCCTAGTACGTAGACTATGGGGACGAACGCGCAAATGGTCGTGGCGAGGAAGACGAGCTTGAAGCCCGTCAATGTCTCCGGTCCGAGAAGGTCCTCCATGATCGGAGGTCCGACGAAGCCGAGAAAGGTAGCGATCGTTAGGCCGATCTGGTTGACGAACCCCTGAACCCCGTACAAGAATTTCATGTCGGCAGGTTTGGTCTTGGCCACCAGCAGAGTCGTGAGCGACGGCCACTCCAAGGAGCCTCCGAGGCTGGTGAGCGCGTAGCCCACCGTGAACACGGCCAGATTCTTCTCCGTGAGGAACAGGAGCAGGCCCGCTATCGTGCATCCAAGGCCCACAAGGAACAGCTTCTTCCGGCCGACGGCGTCGGCGAGATACCCGCCGAACAGGTAGGTGATGACGCTTACCGCCGAGCCGATCCCGCCCATCAGTCCGATCTGCTCGGAGCTGAAATCGATTGCGGCCCAGTAGTAGATGAGGACATACCAGAGAACCCCTCCTATGACGCCGGTGAAGAAGGAAGCCTTGACGATGCCCTTCTCTTCTCTCCCGGCCTTCGAGTAGTAGCCTGCGGTCGCACGAGCGCCATCTTGGCCTGCTCGGGCAAACCCTGCCAACTTTCCAGCAGATCTCTCCTTCAGAGTGATGCCCTCGGAGTGCCCCGAAAGCGTCTCATTGTATTAAGCTGGCGCTAGCACAACATCTGTATAGAGCTAGCTTTATCCAGTTGAAGGAGGTACAGAGCCAGGATGAAACTAAGCTGGGAAAACATCACGCTGAGAGTGGACAAATGGTTCCCGGAGGGCTCGCCTCGAAGGAAGCTATTGCTCATAGTGTCAATCATACTCCTTTTCGAGGGCATTTCAGTTCTCATCCTATTCTCATATCAGGGAGTGGGAGCAGGTTTGTTCTCGCTTGCCTTGGGCGCGCTACTGCTCCTCCTACTGCATCCTGGTTCTGGAGAGGAAAGGAAACCGGCTCCGCCAGATGACGTTCCGGGCAGAAGGCAGAAGGTTCCAGACCGAGACCCTCTTGGTCTTGTGATGATCGACGCAGTCATGAAGCGTGTCGACAATGACTACGTCATAATGGGAGCGGGCGCTGCGATCATCGCTTTTGTCGTGATATGGAACGCCATCGTTTCAGCCCGACCAGATTACGGAGATCTGGACACGCTGACTATCATGCTCGGCGGATTGGTATTACTCTCTCCCTATCTAATGCGCAAGTTCAGAGTGGAGGCCGCTTTCTCCCTTCTGTTCATTGGGCTTGTCGTCCTCCTGCTCGTCGTTCCCCAAGCGGTGACATCGATTCACGAAGATACGGGTTCTTCAGTTGGAGGCTGGTATGTTCACTATATGCTGGCTGCTCCATTTGCGGGCATTCTGAACCTGATAGGAATACATGCCAGCTCAAGCGGCAACATCGTCTCATTGCAGTTCCATGATGGAACGACTCAAGTGCTCAGCATCTCTGCATACTGTGCCGGACTCTACTCCTTCTCGATCTTCTTGGCAGCATTCGCGTCCTTCGTCCTCGTTTTTGAGCGTCTATCTGCGAAGAACCTTTCCATCGTGTTGGCGCTCGGGCTTCTCATTGCCTACTTGGGCAATCTGTTCAGGATGGTCGTCATAGGCATCGTGGGGTACTACAACGGTATAGACGCTCTTCTTTGGACTCACAGTAACGTTGGCTGGATGATCTTCCTTGGATGGTCTGCGGTTTTCTGGTATTTGGTGATTGGGTTCGCAGATAGACAGGCGAGGAAAGCTAGAGCCAATGGAGATTAATAGTATCCAGCCAATGAGCATCAAACACCGCAGGCGAGGTAGGTAGATGGGCAAATTCTCTCGAAAGACAATTCTGCTACTGTTGCTCACGCTCGTCCTCATCACGGTTATCCTGAGATATCCTCTGATTCAGCACGAGAGATTCCAGACGGACTCCTATTTCATTCACTACCTTGCCAAATCAATCGGGGATGAGGGCTTCATGAGATGGACGTTCCACCCGTTGTCCTATTTTGGATACTACCCAGTGTCCTATCCATCTGGAATGCCTGTTGTGCTTGCTGAACTTTCGGAGCTCACGGGCCTGAGCGTTGAGTTGAGCGTGCTCGTTGCTGATGTGATGTTCGCTGGTCTCTTCGCTTTGGTTGTCTTCTGTCTCTCCAGGGAATTCCTGGGAAGATCAGAGTACGCGCTGCTTGCCGCGTTCTTCGCCTCTGTTGGTCCGAGATTCGTGGACACAACATACTGGAATGGCAGTGCAAGGGGTCTCGTGGTCGTGCTGATGATACTACTCGTTCTACTAGCGCTCAGGGCAAGTTCCACACGTCAAAACCGTCTGTATGTTCTTGCAGGCTTGATTTGTTTCGGATGCGTATCAGTGCATCACATGGCGGTTCTGATTGTGCTGTATGGATCAGGCTTTGTTCTCGCAGTTATAGGTCTGCGGTATGTGCGTGTGATGAAGGGCACTAGGATTCGCCGTCTCGCCATTGCATCATTCGTAGGAGTCTGTACTCTCGTTGCGCTCAGTGTCCTGACCTACTTCGGAATGTTGGCTGATACGATCAGCAGGGCCTTCGGAGGCCAAGGGTTCTTCTCGATTGAGTCGGCGCTCCTATCTACTCTGCTGAATATGGGTTTGAGCTACACGCATCAGATCGGCTTTGTCCTTCTGCTATCGATAGCGGGTCTATTCATCGTCCTGAGGCGCCCGGTCTCCAACGTGAGGGCCCTTTTCCCGATCTCCGTCATACTCGTTTCCGTGCCTGCATTTGGAAGTTCTTTGTACGTTTCGATGTTGCTTGCTCCTTTTGTCGCGATTCTTGGGTTGATGTACGTTCGCGAAGCCCTCCGAAATGGGCGAAGGAAGAAGCTGGTGCTGTCCATCGTGGGCATGCTCGTGGTCGTTTCGCTTGTCTTCCCTATCTGGTCGTCTCAGAGATGGAACGATTTTGAGTTGAGCCCCGGCGGTACTGTTGTGGTCCGCAATCAGATCTTCAACGATGCGACATACCTGCGAGTTAACGCATATCAACGCTGCGCAATTAGCAACGCGGACGCCGTCATGGGGCAACTCCAGTCATTCACGGATTTGTACTTCCCGAGATCCTTGTTTGCTCAGACGGCTAATGGCGACATAACTGCAAGCGAACTACAGGGAAACATCACACCATCGAGAATCGGCTTCCCATGGAAAACGTACGTTTGGTTCGACTACCAGAAAGAGTATGAAACTGAGAACATTATCAGCGGGATCATGCGTCACGGGTGGGCATTCGTGAACGGCAGTGGTGCGACCGTCATCAAGGCCAGCGAACCGTTCTCATCTCATCCGAAGATGTTCATAGTGGTTGACAACAACTTCCCGACGCAATATGCGACCTCCTATAGTATGAGCAGCGCGATATTCCTGACCGAACTCAGAAATGCCCAGTCCTCCGATGGCAAGAACGAATCCCTCCCAAGTTATATGGTCTACCAGAGTGAACGGATCACGACATACGTCCTCGAAATGCCAACTAGGTGAAGCCTGGTGGGCTGTTCTTCCGTTCCATCATACTTGCGGCTGCTTTCACCATTGTGGCGAGGGGGCCTGAATCAGAATGTTTGGCGACGCTCTTCAACGCATTCTCTGACAGAAGCTTTCTCAAATCCGGATTCTCGATC
>JALHSX010000109.1 GCA_022865445.1 Thermoplasmata archaeon
ACGAAGGCACTCTCTGGTCCAAGTACGACGATTTCATCCTCGACGAGCTCGGGTTCAGAGGAGACCGAGGGGATCTCGCCAAGGACCTGAGCGCTGCCTGGGACGAGATAATGCCGAAAGTCGAGAGCTGGGTCAGCTACCCAGAGACTGTATCCGTCCTCGAGATCCTGAAGGAAAGAGAGTTCAAGCTCGGCGTTGTCTCGAACGCGACGGACCTCGTGCGAAGAGTCTTCGACAACCTCGGGCTGACGAAGTACTTCGATTTCCTTGTGATATCGGATGAAGTCGGAGTGAGGAAGCCGTCTCCCAAGATATTCCATCTGGCCATGGAAATGGCTGGGACGAGTCCAGGCAGATCATTGTTTGTGGGGGACAAGCTCGCAACCGATGTGGCGGGAGCGAAGCGAGTGGGCATGAACGCTGTCCTCGTCGACAGGGTCAACGCGTTCCCAGACGCAACGTGTCTCCGAGAGAGGGACTTGAACTTCTTCAGACGTTTCGCGTGACTCCCATCCTAGAAATCCCGCTGAGGGGGGAGATTGAGTCTGGCTAGATGGCGAGTGTCGTTCAGGATAATCGGTTTGGAGACACGATCCTCAATCTCGAAGACCGATATGGCGCATGGATCGTGTTTGATCTTGGGAAATTCTGAGAAACCCTTCCCCAGTAGATAGGCCGTCATGAACTTGAGCGGCATCCTATGAGACACCAAGACGATCGTGCCTGTTCCGTGAGTGAAGAGTATCTCGCGGAGGGCGGAGTTCACCCTCTTCCATGCTTTCTTCGTGCTCTCACCACCCGAGAACTTCATCTTTGTGGGTGTCTTGATCCACCTGGCATATGCCTTCGGCCATCGTTCCTCGATGGTGCTCTCTTTCATGCTCTGCCATGTGCCGTAGTTCATGTCCAGCAGTCCGTCGATCTCCCTCACAATGATCTCGTGCGGAAGCGCGATGCGCCTCGCAGTCACCAAGGAACGCTTGAGGGGGCTGGAGTATATGGCTTCAAAGACCCTGTCCTTGAGCACATCAGCCGTTGCATCAGCTTGAGCGATGCCCGTGGCGTTCAAGCGGACGTCTTCGTGGCCGCGGAAGATCGCACCCTTGTTCCAGTCCGTCTCACCGTGTCTGATGAGAATGAGCTCCATCTTCGGCATTGCAGCCATCGGATGACAATCGAGCTATTTGAGCTCTCTCGATTCCGAAGGCATTGAAAATGACGGAACCTTCATGTGAATATTGGTTCAGGTCACGACCACTGGAGAGTCAAGGTAGACGGCAAGCATGTTCACGGACTTCAGCGGAATGAATCCTATCCGCATGACCTCGTAGACCATGAACCTGACCGTGATAAAGACATCATAGACGCCTGGACCTGCGAATGAAACCGGAATCGTCGCAGAAACCCCATAGTCGTGCTCGGTCGTACTGTTCATCGAAGCGAGGAAGGTCGCGTTATCCAGAGGACCAATATACGCAGACACATTCTTCAGGGTAACAGCTGTGCCCCTGAGGAACCAGTTGCCCGGTCTCTCGAAGACTTTGGTGATAAGGACCGT
>JALHSX010000110.1 GCA_022865445.1 Thermoplasmata archaeon
CAGGACGGCCAATTCGCATTCTCGGTATCTACCGATCCAATGGCTTTGGGCGGGCACACGATAGTGGCCGCGTTCCTCCACCGCGAGAGTATCTGGAGGTACTCGCAGGTTGAGAAGAGCTTCACCGTCTACGGCCCGAAGATCATCAAGTACCCGTTCTGGCCCATCATACCCAAATGGTCGTTCGGCGGACCAAGTGACACCATCACGTACCTCTTCGTCGGGCAGTATGCATACTTCTTCTGGCTACTGGTACTCATGACCGTTGCGATTGCTATCAGGGTCATCCAGATGATGGACAAGAGGAAGCGCCTCCAGCCCAGCAAGACAGAGATCCTTGAATCATTGGAGAAGGTGGCAGAACCTGGGACGATTCCTGCAGCAGCGATGGTGGAGCTTGCGAAGGATATGTTGACGGGAGAGGTCGGACCGGCCAATCCGAACGAGAAGATAGTCTGGTACTATCAGCGTTTGTTGGCATTCCTTTCGGCAAAAGCGAACATCGCCATAAGGACGAGCATGACCCACTGGGAGGTGGCCAGGATCCTGAAGATACTCGGGTTTCCGGTCAGACCCGTGGAAAAGGCCACGATCCTCTTCGAGCGCGCCCTGTACTCCGGCGCATCGCTCTCGGATGATGATGTGGTCATGATGAGCACAGCCCTCACCGACCTCGTGAGAGTCCAGTCAAAGGGGGGCTCGCGTGCAGGTTAGGGTGCGAAGGGGGTTTGCGGCTGTGGGCGCGATGGCGATTGCCGCCGTCCTGCTCATAGTAAGCATGGCCGCGCCGATCGTCTCCACATCCGCCGATTTCTCCATATTCAACTCAGGATGGAACGGGACCAGCAAGCTCGCGATCCTGACGTACAAGGCCGGCAAGTTCGCTCCGGACTTCCAGGTCAGATCATCAGGAACGGAAATAACCATCACTCAACTGGGTCTCAACGAAATCAGCCTCGACCCGGTAACGAGCGCGCTTGTCGTCATCGGTCCGGGCAAGGCGTTCACTTCAACAGAAGGGAGGATAGTCGGGGATTTCGTCAGGAGCGGTGGTAAGCTGCTGCTGGCGGACGACTTCGGGACCGGCAACAGCCTGCTCATCGGCATGGGCGCGACTTCCCGGTTCTCGAACCAGCTCGTGATGGACCTGGCATTCGAGAAGCAGCCCGAGTTCTCCGTCGTCTACGACCTCAGAACCGATTCCATCACCAAGAACGTCAGCACCCTCCTGCTCAATTATCCTTCATCGTTGACGATTGGCGGGGACACAGAGGCCATAGCGTTTTCCAGCATTGCCAGCTGGTTGGATACGAACGGCAACAGGCTACAGGAATGGGGAGAGCCTAGGGGGCCGTTCACCATCGCGGCTCGGGAGCTGCTTGGAGCAGGTTCGATACTCCTCCTGTCCGACCCGAGCGTTCTCATCAACGGCATGGCAGCCCACATGGACAACGCAATCTTCGGCGCCAACCTCATCGACGAGGTCTGCAACGAGAGGACCGCGGTTTTCTTCGATGAAAGCCACCGCACCTTCTTCGACCCGATCGCAGTCACGATGCAGTTCACGGGACAGGTATCCGACAACGCGAAGGCGATCATCGCGCTCCTTGCTTTCGTCCTCGTGCTATGGATCTTCACGGACGTTGTGGATAGGACGGTAGCCTGGACAGTCCGGAAGACAAAGGTCCTCCTCAATGCGATCACGGAGGCTCTCGGCCTGAGGTTCTTCCGAAAGAAGGCCCCTTCTCCGCCGCAGGCCATGAGCAAAGAGGAGCTTTTCGAGAAGATCGTGCAGGAGCATCCCGATTGGCGGACGGGTCTTGTCAGATACCTGCTGCGCGAGAGGGAAAGACACGGCAAGGCGCTCGAACAGAAATGACTATGAGAGGACGAGCCAAACGCGTCTGAGTACGACCACCACGAAGAGGATAAGGCCAGCGTAGATGAAGAAGTCCATCCGCTGCCTTGTCTCGTTTGTCAGAAAGCCGTCTGTGAGCTCCCTTATCACAAGGAGACCGATGAGCTCGAGCGTGGCCAGGACCTCGATGCCCGCTGACAACGAGATCAGGATGGAGATGATCGTCCATACGAGCATGCTGATGAAGATCTTGTGAGATACCAGCAAAGTGCGCACCTGTCGTAGCTGAAGACCCTACTCGTCTTCTATAGGGACTCGAAATGAGGGAAGGCTCTATAATATCCTGTCCTCGGATGCGCTACATTTCATATACAGTGATATGTTTCGGAGTGGAGCAGTCATGGCAGAGCGCGAAAGACGACCCTGGAGATTCCACTTGGAGGTTCGGGACACTCCGTACGACCTACTCACTTGCATGGTGCTCGCACTCGCCCTCATAACGCTTGTGTACCTGGCGCCAGACAACGCGGTTAGACAGATCCTCGGCCTAGTCTTCGTCCTCTTCCTGCCAGGATACGCCGCCACAGCCGCGCTGTTCCCAGAGAATGACCAAATCGATGGCATCGAAAGAGTCGCGCTAAGCTTCGGCCTGAGCATTGCGATCGTGCCCCTCATCGGTCTCGCACTCAACTTCACACCCTGGGGGATCAGACTGGATCCGATACTCGCTTCCGTCTCCGCGTTAATCATCGGCGTCTCACTTGTGGGATGGTACCGAAGAATGCGGCTTCCGGCAGATGAGAGGTTCGCGATCGTCGTCAACTTCGAAATGGACTTCGGGGGCATGCCGCTCGTAGACAAGATCCTCACAATCGGAATCGTGGTGATGCTGATAGCGTCAGTCGTCGTGCTCGCGTGGGCCATCACAACGCCGCGCGTCGGAGAGAGGTTCACGCAATTGGCAATCCTGGGACCTGGAGGGATGGCAACGGACTATCCCAGGAATCTCACCATCGGCCAAGACGCGAGAGTCTTGCTTTCAATCAAATCGTTCGAGCACAGAGATGTCAACTACACGATAGCGATCGTGCTCACCAACGCAGCGGACAACAGCTCTTCAGTCACACGGTACTCTATCGACTGGGCGCAGACTCAATCGCTTGTCCCAAGGCAGGCGATTGCGCAGAACTTCACGCTGAAACACCTTGAGTACTACAACCAGACATTCAATTTCGACGTGACCTCAGCTGGAGAGTGGAAGCTGCAGTTCCTTCTCTACGTCGAAGGACAACCTTTGACTCCGGACGCCTATCGTGAAGTTCACCTCTGGTTAGGCGTCGTGCCGGCTGTCTAGCCACAGAAGTCAAAGTCCCGTCTTGATCCTGAGAAGCCAAACGACGAAGAGTGGGTCGACTATCTCGCCGCGCTCGATGATGCCCCTCGCCTCCAGCTGGTTCTCGATTCTTTGTATGTGGGAGGTCGATCTCAGGCGATGTCGCTCGATGAACTCATGGCCGTGAACAACTCCTGGCTCACTCGCAATCGCCTTTAGGTACCGTCTGTGGAGAGGACTCTTGACGGATTCCCACATGTATGTGTAAGCAGGGGACTGATGGTCCACGGCGGCCCGGACCGACTCTTCCACGTCCTCTTCGCCAGAGGGGGTCTTTGAGATGTCGAAGAGTTCGTGAGCGATCTGCTGAGTGTAATACGGATGACCCTT
This sequence comes from Thermoplasmata archaeon, assembly GCA_022865445.1. Classification (GTDB taxonomy): domain Archaea; phylum Thermoplasmatota; class Thermoplasmata; order UBA10834; family UBA10834; genus COMBO-56-21. The sequence goes on from JALHSX010000110.1 coordinate 3,582, forward strand.
GCTCTTGCGCAGTATCATCCTGGCAGCTGCACGGTCCAGGTTTCCTCCAGCGCCCTTGAACCTGGAGATGAGGAAATCCTCGAACTGCTTGTTCGGAATGACATCCAGTTCCATCGGCCTGGCAAACTTGAAGAACGCACCCTCCCTCTCCTCGAATATCTGATGTAGCAAATGCTTCTTGCTGCCAGAGAAGACATAGACGACGTTCTGGTGATTCTGGAATCTAGATCTCATCTGCTTCAGGAGACCGACGCCATCCATGTACGCAATCTCCTGGAATTCGTCGAAAATGACGACGAGCCGCCTCTTCCGTCTCCTCGCGGCCTTCTCAGGAAGGTCGAACACACCTGCAACGTCAGAGGTCGACGGTTCTCTGCCGTAGAATTCAACGCCCAGCTCTCCAGAATCAGTCACGACGAGCCTCAGGTTCGTGCCTTTCAGGAACTTCCAGACGCTTGATGCGAACTTCTCGGCGACCCCGAAAGCTGCGCGGCTCGTCTCCTTGGCAACTGCTTCGAGGAAACGGCTTTGCTCGGTCAGACCGTAAAGGTCGATTCTGACGAATATGAATTCTCTGCAATGCCTCTTCGACAGCTCCAGCAGTAGAGAGGACTTGCCCATGCGCCTGTTCGAATACAGAACGACGCTCTTCCCCCCTCTGATCTCCCTGGCCAGCTCCTTCAATTCGCCTTCTCTGTCCACGAAGTCCTTTCCTGAGACCACTGTCCCATACTTGAACGGGTTGACCATTTCGAACATGCTCCTGGATGAGGTATATGGCTGCTATGGAACCCACCGTTACATGCAGCATGCGTTCCTGTGTTATACGCTAATGTAAGTCACATTTGTGTATAATACATTTCCGTATGTTGGACGAGAAAACAGAGGACGGAAACCTTGAAGCCAACAGTCCTCAGCTGTCGACGGAGAGAGCCTTCTGCACGGAAGGACATGGCACGTCGCCAAAGGAGCAGAATATGCAGCATTTCCCCTCGGTCGGTATCATGATGTGGCCACACAATTTGCACTCATACCTGATTAGGCAGAAATCCGTGGGCATCTGTTCCTTGCTCTGGAACCCGCACTCCGGACACCGTACGGTTGACGCGAGCTTGATCCCCTTCGTCACTTCACCTCACAAAGCCACTATCATTAAGGTTCACCACAGACTTATTGATTTCAGCGAAAGCGTCTGGCTCACCAGGGAATGCAATGTCCATCTTTGTACACTGTGAGTTAAATACCTCGCTCTATCTGGCGATAAAAGCGTCCGAGGCTGGACTGTCATGAACAGCAAGAAGATAGCGATCATCGGCGGCGGGAACATGGGAATGGCCCTCGCGAGCGGAGTGCTCCAGACGAAGTGGGCGAACCCGGAGCGCATCATGATCGCGGAGCCTCTGAAGGAGAAACTCGAGAAGGCCAAGAGCATGGCCCGCGGCATCAAGACGTCACACTCGAATACAGACGCTGCAGCCTGGGCGGACGTGATTCTGCTATCGGTGAAGCCTCAGATCATGGCACATGTGCTTGGCGACATCAAGCCAGCGATGAAGGACTCGAGACTCATCATATCGGTAGCGGCTGGCATCACGACTAGCTATATCGAGAAGATGCTCGGCGGGAAGGTTCCGGTAATCCGCGCGATGCCGAACATCGCAGCTGTGGTGAGGGAATCTGCTACTGCGATTTGTACTGGCAAGTATGCAA
>JALHSX010000111.1 GCA_022865445.1 Thermoplasmata archaeon
GCGGGAATGGTCAGTATCCAGGCGATGACTATCCTCTTGCCTACCCCCCACCTGACCGCGGAGAGCCTTCTCGTGGCTCCGACGCCCATGATGCCACCTGAGATCGTGTGTGTCGTGCTGACAGGTATCCCCAGCCGGGCAGTCGAAAACAACATGACCGCCGCGCCAGTCTCCGCGCAGAAACCCTGGTAGGGGTCGAGATGTGTCAGCCGCGTCGCCATGGTCTTGACGATGCGCCATCCACCGAAGAATGTCCCCACCGAGATTGCGACTCCGCAGGCCACCATGACCCAATCCTGCACGACGAACGCGCCGCCCGATTCGATCAAGAGGACCATGGTGATGATCCCCATTCCCTTTTGCGCGTCATTTGACCCATGGGCATATGAATAGAAAGCCGATGATCCCAGCTGGAGTCTCCGAAACCACCTGTTCACGGTAGTTTTCGAGAGCTTCCTTGCTACCCACATAACAAGGATACTGAGTCCAAAAGCAGCAGCCAAACCCGCCAACGGCGAGATGATGATGAATGCCACTGTCTTTAGGGTGCCGCTCCAAACGATCGCGTTCAACCCTGCCACGGCTCCGCCGGCTCCGATCAGTCCTCCCACCAGGGCATGGCTGCTGGATGTTGGAATTGCCAACCACCATGTGATAAGATCCCACACGATTGCGCCCATGACAGCGCAAAACAGCAGAAGCGCTCCGTATCTTAGTATCAGGCTCTGATCGACGATGCCCTTGCCGATGGTCTTCGCAACTGCCTGGCTCAGGTAGATCCCTGCGAAGTTGAACACTGCGGCCCACGCGACGGCTTTGACCGGTGAAAGGACCTTTGTGGCCACCACGGTGGCGATCGAGTTCGCAGAATCATGGAATCCATTGACGAACTCAAACGCCAGGACTAGTGCGATTGTCACTGCCGCGAGGCTGAGCAACTCCATTAGAATGCCTCTATGAGTTCTTCATGAAGACGTCTTTTATAACGTCGGCTGCGTCCTCGCACTTGTCGGTCGCCTCTTCCAAGTACTCGTATATCTCCTTGAGCTTAATGATGTCCACGGCATCGTACTTCTTGAAGAGCTCGGCAACCGCCACATGCGTTATGTCGTCCCCCGTGTTCTCCAGCCTGTTTATCTCGATGCAGTGCTTGAGGATCTCGTTCTTCTTCTTGAAGTTCTTGAGGTCTTTGACGGCGTGGTTGACCTCTTTTGAAGAGGTGACGATCACCTCAGTGAGTTTGATCATGTCGGGCGGGATTGACTTGATCTCATACGACCACATCCTATGCGATGCTGCCTCGACGTAGTCGAGGATGTCATCGAGCCTCGATGTGAGCTTCGATATGTCCTCCTGGTCGATCGGCAGGACGAATGTCTTCGTCAAAGCCTCCGCAATCGTGTGCACCATCTCGTCGCCCTTGTGCTCGATGTCCTTGATCTTGTCCCGCTTCTGGGCGACATTGTTGAAGTTCTTGACCATGTCGAGCAGCGCTTCCGAACCCTCCAATACGATGTCCGCCTGCTGCTCCAGCATGTCGAAAAAGTGCTTCGACTGCGGGATGATCCACTCTTTGAAGCCCATCCTATGTGCTCCCCCTTGGACCAAGATAATTCAATGCGATTATAAACTCTTGTGGATGCGACCCGCTGGCTGTATTTTGAGGTTCGAAATCGATTTCACATGGCCAGTATATAGTCGGTCTTCAGCAAACGGACCGCAAGCTTTTATTTGGGATTCGGACATCAGTGGTCTGATGGCTGAGGAAGGGAAGTCCCCGAGGTTGTTCGGAACGAACGGCGTCAGAGGAGTCGTGAATTCGAAGGAAATGGACCCCTTGTTCGCGATGAGACTCGGCATGGCGATTGGCACATTCATGAAGGGCCCAGTCATGATAGGGACCGATGCGAGGACATCCAACGAAATGGTCAAATCGGCATGTGCGTCCGGCCTCATGGCGACTGGCTGCAACGTGCTGGATTGCGGCATCATACCTACCCCGACACTGCAATATGCAGTGAAGACCGGAAAGGTCGCGGGGGGAGTGGTCATCACGGCTTCTCATAATCCTCCCGAATTCAACGGAATCAAGGCAATCGACAAAGACGGCACTGAGATGAACAGAGAGAATGAGGAAGCCATCGAGAAAATCTATCACCACGGCAGTTTCATTAGAGCGGACTGGACCGGAATCGGAAGACTCGCGGCTCACGCGACGGCCATCGAGCGATACATCGGCGGGATCATCTCGAAGGTCGATGTTGCTGCTATCAGAGGAGCCGATCTCAGAGTTGCTGTCGATTGCAGCAACGGGGCGGCAAGCTTTGTGACCCCGAATTTGCTGGAGAGGCTGGGCGTGAGA
>JALHSX010000112.1 GCA_022865445.1 Thermoplasmata archaeon
CGACTTCGATAATTGCCGAATGAAGACGTCTGGCCATGTCGCAGATTATTGACCCGCAAGAAGACGTAGTCTTCTTCTACAGAGTGGAGGGGTATGAAAACGTCGGCACTTGCGGAAAAGGAGACCTGCCCTGCCGAACATCTCAGCCGGGCTTGATCCCCGTCTTGTCGAAGGTCGTGGGGATTATCCCGACCATGGCCGGCCTGTTCCTCACCTTTTGGACGATCATGAACTTCTTGAACTCGTGCCCGACCTTCTCCCTGTCGAGCTCGAGGATGACGTCTGCGAGATCCTCGATGCTGCTCTGTATGCGCGAGTCGTGCACGCCCTTGAGCATCGTCATGAGCGTGACACTCTCCGAGTGCTGCGTGTGCGCCTTGATCGTGCGCATCGCCATGAGCACCTCGGGGCTCTCGTAGTTCTCCAGGAAGAAATCGAGCGAGTTTATCACGACCCTGAACGGCGGTGTCAGTTTGGAGATCTCATACGCGAGGAATGTGAGGAAGTTCTCCTCCTTGGCCGCGTCCTGTTCCCTGAACTTCCTGATGTCCTGAAGGGTTATGCCCTCCTGTCTGAACCGGCTTATCTCGAGCTTCTTGGCCAAGACCCTCTCGTAATACTTCGTGCCCACGTTGATGATCTTGAGGTCGGTCCTCCAACCGTACTCGCGCATCACGCTGAGCGCGTCCTCGTCGCGCTCCGTCGACGTGAAGTACGTCACGGGCTCGTGGCCTGCTGAGGCGAACTGCTTGGCGAAGAACTCCGTTCCAGAGCCTGGCGAGCCCATGACGAGGACCGTCGACCCCTTCAGTATGCCGCCTCCGAGATGCTCATCAAGGGCTGGTATGCCGATGCTCGTGAACTCCATCTCAGCCCTCCTTCTTGCCCGCGAGGATGCCGTGGTCACAGACGAGGCTGACCATGTTGTTGATCTCTGGAGTCGAGTGCTCTTCGACCGTGAATATCACCGTGTATGCGTCCCTGGACCTGAGGCCTGAGACAAGGATGTGCAGGAACTCGGACAGGATCCAGTTGTTGTTGTGGATAGCGAGGGAGTTGATGGAGTCGATCACGACCAGCTTGTCCTTCGACGTTGACCTTCGTATGAGGTACTCGACCTTCAGCATGAGGTTCTCGAGCATAGTGGGGCTCTCGACCAGAGTGGTGTGCTCGTCCTGCTGAGCCGAGGACGCACCCATCATGATGTGGGAAATGCAGTCGACGAAATACACCCTTGACGAGTCTATGTCGAGCGCCTCGAGCACTCGTCTGATGGCATCGGACGAGATGGTAGCGGTGACGTATATCGTGTCCATCTCCTTCTTGTTCGCGAACAGGTCCACGACCCCTCGTATCACGTCCAGGTAGTTGTCGACGCTCATCTGGAGTGAGACTGCAGACGACGGGGGCATCTCCGAGAGCTCCTTCGCGATCTGCTGGGCGCTCACCATCTCAGGGCTCATCCTGTGCTGCCCCCTTTGAGCAGCGGGACTAGGAGGACGCCGACTGGAGTGAGATCCAGCACATACTTCGCTCTCGAGTGCATCGTCCCTCGCATCTTGATGACCTGAAGCGTCCGCAGAAGGTCTCCCCTCCGCTCCATGTTGGCCATGAGTATGATTCCGTCTGCTATGGCCTCTTCAACGCCGAAGCTCGAGTACGATGTGGAATCGGCTGCGACTTCGCCCACGAGTATCGATGTGCAGTTCAGATCGGAAAGTGCCTTGCTCAGCCTCAGGATGAAGTCCCTGATCTTCTCAGAAGTCTTGAGCTTGTAGCAGACGGAGGTTATTGAGTCGACCACGAGTCTCTTCGTCCCCAGCTCCTTGGCTAAACCGCTGATGGCAGCCACGAGGAGATCGATCTCTTCCATGCTCAGCTCCGGCTTGGTCATGCCGAGGCGCTCGTACATGATCGGGAGGTCGACGAAGACCAGCTTGCCGGATTTGACCAGGTTCCTGTCGAAGAAATCGTACGGGATGAGGTTCTGGAGCAGCTTATCCGAGTTCTCAGTCACGGAGACGAAGAGAGAGTTCTCCCCCTTGATGGCCCCATGTATGAGGAACTCCAAGGCGAGGGATGTCTTGCCCGTTCCGCAGCTTCCAGTAAGGAGGACCGTATTGGATCGAGGGATCCCTCCGTACAGTATCGTGTCGAGACCTTCGAGCCCTGTGGCGCACCTGTCCCTGTCGCCCGTCTTCTGCGCCATCACTCTTTCATAATACTATGGAACGCATATTATTGTTTCTTACAGCAGAATGACCGCTCTCGGCGACGCAGTCAGTGAATCCGTTCGACACCTTTTTATGAGCGCAGTGAGGTCTTCGAGTCCGATGAGGCCGATACTTCAGGTAGCTCTTGACCTGGTGCACGGGGAGCGTGCGATCCCCATCGCGACAGATGCGGTGAAGGGAGGCGCTGACTGGATAGAGGCTGGGACTCCCCTGATTAAGAGCGAGGGCATGGAGATCATCCGAAAGCTCAAGAAGGCCTTCCCGAAGCACACGATCGTCGCGGACATGAAGACCATAGACGTCGGCGGAGCCGAGGTCGAGATTGCGGCGAAGTCAGGCGCAGATGTGGTCGTGATACTGGGAATCTCATCCGACCCCACCATCACGGAGGCGGTCCTGAGCGCCAGACAGTACGGTGCCAGAGTGATGGTGGACCTGTTCAACGTGAAGGACAAGGTGGCCAGGGCCCGCGAGGTCGAGAGGATGGGCGCTGACTATGTCTGCATCCATGTGGGAGTCGACGAGCAGATGGTCGGAGGTTCTCCGCTGTCCGAGCTCAAGGGCCTCGCAAAAGCGGTGAGGATTCCCGTAGCCGCTGCAGGAGGGATAAACAGCGAGACCGCACCGAGCGTTGTGAAGGCTGGCGCCTCGATCGTGATTGTCGGCGGGGCGATAATCAAGGCCAAGGATGTCGTCAAGGCAGCGAGGGCCGTCAAGAAGGCCATATCCACCGGAAAGAAGGTGAAGACCGAGCTGTTCAAGAAGTACACCGAGGACGAGCTCTACATCGCATTCTCGAAAGTCTCTTCTCCCAACGTGGCGGACGCGCAGCACAAGAAGGGCGCCATGAAGGGCATCCACCCGAGGATAACCCACGGCGCCAAGATGGTCGGCAGGGCGCTGACCGTGCACACAGTCAATGGCGATTGGGCCAAGCCCGTGGAGGCGATCGACAAAGCCAGGCCAGGCGATGTCATCGTCGTCGATGCCTGCGGCGGAGAGATTGCTGTCTGGGGAGAGCTCGCCTCGTGGAGCTGCAGGACGAAGGGCGTTGCAGGCGTTGTGATAGATGGGGCCGCGAGGGACATAGATTCCATCATCGAGATGGGGTTCCCCTGCTTCTCCCGTCATGTCGCCTCGAATGCGGGCGAGCCGAAAGGATACGGTGGCATCGGGCACGAAATCGTCTGCGGAGGAGTCCCCGTCAAAACGGGCGACTGGATAATCGGCGATGAGAGCGGAGTCGTCGTCATACCCCAGGAGAACGCGGTCGAGGTGGCCAACCGATCCCTTGACGTGATGGAACGGGAGAACCGATTGCGTGAGGAGATCAAGAAAGGCAGCACGCTCTCAAGTGTTATGAAGCTCGAGAAATGGGAAAAGGTCGGCTGAAAGGCGGAACCCAAGTTTTTTCAACTGGTCGTGGTTACAGCACAGCGTGACAAAGCACAAGTTCACTGCGAGAGATGGAACGAGCGTCGTTTTCAGAGAACCAAAACCATCAGATGCGAAGCTGCTGATGGATTTCATCAACCCATTTGTCGCGGAGCCGATGTCAGGTTTGACAATCAACAAGAGAGTTCGCCTGAAGGAGGAGAAGGCGTGGCTCAGAGGGTGGCTCGCAGACATCAAGAACAGGAAAGGCGTGATGCTCCTCGTGGAGGCGGATGGGAGGATCAAAGGCAACTGCACCGTCAGCCGCCTTGTCTGGAAGAGCTCGCACATGGCGGACGCTGGAATAGCGCTCAGCAAGGATGTCAGGGGCAGGGGGATCGGCGAGGCTCTAATGAAAGAGACCATCGAACTCGCCAGGAAACGCATGCGCGGGCTGGAGATGATCCAGCTCAAGGCGTTCGACTACAATGAGAGGGCCTTGGAGCTCTACAAGAAGCTTGGCTTTGTCGTTGTGGGGCGCATCCCCCGCGCGAACAAGGAAGGCAAGGACTATTACGACGACGTGTTGATGGTAAAACACCTGTAGGAATTCGATAAGGCTGAAAATGGTTTTCGTGATCAGCCGATGTAGCCGGTCTGCTCCGCAAGCGCCTCGAGTCTCCTGACCCTGACCGCAACCGGCGGGTGGGTCATGAAGAGTGTCACGAAGCTTCCTCCGCGGAAAGGATTGACGATGAACAGCGAGGATGTTGCCGGGCTGCCCCTGTCCATCGGCCTCCGTCTGTTCCCTTCCTCCAGCTTCTCCAACGCACGCGCGAGGGCCAGAGGCCTTTGGATCATAAGTGCGCCTTCCTTGTCCGCTTTGTACTCTCGGCTTCGCGATATCGCCAGCCGAAGAAGCAAGGCTGCAATCGGCGCGGTGATCGCCACAAGGAGCAGTAGCAACCCGTTGCCGTTGCCTCTCCTGCTCCCAAGAGAGCTCCAGAGCGCCATACGAGCTGCAAACGATATCGCGCCTGCGATCGTCGCCGCGACGGACATCACCAATATGTCCCTGTCCTTGACGTGTGCCATCTCATGGGCCAGAACGCCCTCGAGCTCGTCGTCGCTCAGAAGGGAGAGTATGCCCTCCGTGACCGCAACAACCGCCCGATCCTTGTTCCTTACCGTGGCGAACGCGTTCGGAGTCTGGGTCGCAACGATCGCGAGCTTCGGCATCGGCAGGTCCGCCTTCAAACAGACCTTGTTGACGATGTTGTAGAGCCTCGGCTGCTCCGCCTTAGATATGATTTTCGCCCGATACGACCAAAGGACTATCTTGTCGCTCCAGAAGTAGCTGACGAAGTTCATCAGTCCTGCAAATATCAGGAACATCACAGAGCCGAGTATCCAATCGTTGAAAAACAACGCGCCGATCACGTAGCCAATGACCACGAAGATCAGCGTTAGCGCGCCGAAGAGCGCTAGCATTCTGAAAGTGCCTGCCATATACTGTTCTCCCCTCTCCCGGCGCATGAGCGCCGCGTGTGGAGAACCAATCACTACCAGGCGGGATAAAAGGGTTTCGACGTTAGGTCCTACCGGGGTTGCCGAGACCAGAACACTGGGGGCGAACAATAAAACGTGCGAAGTAAAGACTTATTGGGAATGAGAGCTTACATGGGCGGGGGAGAACTCTCAGCCCTCGCGTTCATTCATCCCAGCAGGTGTTCACTATGGAGACCACTGATGACAAGATGGAAAGAAGACTGTACAGCCACGACCTCGCGCCGCTTCCGAAGGAGATGGACCTGATCTTCAAGACCATGCCCGACCAAGTTGTCAGGCCCGCGTACACAGAGGACGTCGTTCAGATCGTGAGGAAAGCGATTGCCACGAACAAGCCGATTGTGCCCAGGGGCGCCGGTTCTTGGGGTCTCGGCGGCTCAGTACCTGTGAAGGGCGGCATAACCATCGACATGACGGGCATGAGCAAGATCATCTCGATCGACGAGACGAATCTCGTCGTCACGGTTCAGCCAGGGATAACATGGAACGCGCTCTCAGAGGCGCTCGACGCCAAGGGCTTGTTCCTTCCATGCTACCCGAGCAGCGCCCCGTCGGCAACTCTTGGCGGCTGGATAGCCACAGGTGGGACTGGCATAGGCGCGTTCAAGTATGGCAGCGCCGGGGACCTCATCAGGGACATGGAGATCGTCCTGCCTACGGGAATCGTAGTCCACACGGGCGACAAGCTCGTTCCACAGAACGGGGGCGGCCCGAATCTCAATTGGCTGTTCGTTGGCTCAGAAGGCACCATGGGGATAGTCACCGAGGTTACTTTCTCAGTGCTCCCCAAGCCCGAGGAGCTCAGGCCCGTAAGCTACTCGCTGGACGCTCTCACGACTTTCCAGCCAGCTCTGAAGAAACTCGTCAGGAGCGGAGTGGCACCCATGCACATCATGTTAGGCGACCGACTACACTTCGACTACCTCAGAGCCATCGGCAAACACGTTCCCGAAGTTGGATGCCTGATCACCATGGCGCTTACTGGCACCAAGGCATACGTCGACATGGAAGAGAAGGTCATCGACGACATAATGGCCTCCGTCGGTGCGAAGAAGGAATCGAAGGAGACCGCACAACACGAATGGTCCGAGAGAAGCTACGAGTTCAGAGTGCGTGAGCTCGGCGTGGGAGCCATCCCAGGCGAGATACTCGTCCCGATCGACAGGATGAATGTTGTCCTCGAGGGCACTGCGAAGCTGATCAAGCAGCTCAAGATGAACGCGCCCATCATCGGGACTGTGGCGGACAACAACACAATCATGCTCATGCCATACTACCTCGCGGACGAGCACAAGCTCGTGGCCTCGACCGCGGCGATGGGGTTCGCGAAGAGGCTCGGAGACCTAGCATTCGAGAACGGCGGAAGACCAGTCGGACTCGGAATATTCTTCGCCGGCAACTTGGCCAAATACCGCGGGAAGGAAGGCGCTCACCTGATCCGGAACCTGAAAGATATGCTGGATCCGTATGGAATCATGAATCCAGGAAAGATGGTGGAGACGGGTACCAGATATGGGATCTCTATGCCCGCGTTCCTGATGAACTTCGGGATGCACATGATGGGCTCTGTCAAGAGGATCCTCCCGAGAGACAAGATAGGACAGAAGGAGCTCGCGAAGCTGAAGAAGTGAGACAGTTCCGGGTTCATCGGCTTGCGAGCGCCGGATATGACCGCTTGACGTAGAATGACAGCAGCCCGCCAATAGTCCCCCCGATCACGACTTGGGCGACATTGATCGGTACTTCCGCAAGCGCCTTTCCCAGGCCTACGTTTAGCAGGAAATATTCCCCCATGAAGTACGACACTACCATCACAGCGCCGCCGGCGGCGATGCCCAATATGATAGGCGTTGCGATGCTGAGAAGCCCTTTCCACTTCTGAAAGACGATGAAAACCGCTGCCCACACAGCCAAGAACAGGAACAACAGGATGAGCCATTCGTCGACCACCCATACTTTCCCCGGGAGCGGCCAAGAAGCTGCGACGGCGAGGAGGAGGCCCAGGACGATCCCCAACACGGGGCCCCAATGCGTTCCGCCCTTGAGCCTTCCCAGGATGCCCGCGACGAATCCTTCCGCGCCCTTTGCGAGTGCAGTGATTGGAGCGTAGATGCCAGAACCGAGCAATATATCAGCAGCAGCGGATCCAATCCCGCCGCATATTGCACCCTCCCTCCATCCGATAGCTAGTGCCGAGAAGAACACCATGGTCTCGCCCAGATTGAAGTAGCCCTTCGTTGGCGAGAAAGGCAAGTAGGAGGCGTAGGTCACGGCTGCCGTCAGGGCCGTCAATATCCCATATAGCGCCACGGTCTTGGGGGAGACGAAGTTGGCTGGCGCGCCTACCCCGAGCCGCCTGCGCTCACTAGCTCGGCTGTAGAGGTAGTAGACGACAAGAACAACAAGAAGCAAAACAAGAGACCACGCGAGGGGAGCAGTCTTGCTCAGGAATACGTCTCTGAAGGTCTGCCCAAACTCTTCCCCTAGGCTCATAGTACCAGAAGCTAGACGACGATGTCATACATAAATGCTACATCATTGCCGAGCCGGGAAGACTATCGATCATATCTCGATGTTGAAAACGTACTTTGCGAGGGCAGGAAGTACGAACGCTGCAACCAGCATACCCAGCGCAACTCCGTCCGAAGCTCGCATCTTCAGATCACGCAAGTAGGTCCGGTCCGATCTCGCGCCGTAGGCTCTCGACTGGAGCGCGAGAGAGAGCATGTCTGCAGTCCTGAGCGCCGAGACTATGGTCGGGACGAGTATCGCAACGTAGTTCCTGGAGCGCTTGAGCAAACCGCCCTTGCTGAGTTCAAGACCCCTTGCCCTCTGGGCGTCCTTGATGGAGTCGATGAGCGCCCCGAAGGTCGGCAAGAACCGGAGGGATATTGCGAGTGTGAGACCGAAGTCGAATCTGAGGCCCATCTTGACAAGGGCGCGGATGAGGTCTCTCTGAGATGTCGTGAACATGAGGATGTACCACACTGTTGCCAGACATCCAACTCTGGCGGCAGAAGTCACGCCTCTCCAGATAGCTGGTTCAGTGATTTTGATCGGCCCCAGCGAGGCCAGTACTGGAGACCCTGATGGGTCGAAAATCGGCCAGAGCACGATGATCAAGACCATGAACCTGAGGACGAATTTCAGAGCGAACGTCGTTCTCGAGAACGACGCGCGTGCGAGGAACAGAAGCAAGAAGATGAATGCTAGCAGAATCAACAGATAGGACAGACTGGACAGAATGAAAGCCAGCAAGCTGAGAAGCAAGACCGCGATTATCTTCACCCTGGGGTCCATCCGGTGAAGGAACGTATCGGCCTCGGTATAGAGGTCCACGAAGCCCGCCATCAGGTCCCTCCCCTGGCTCTCATCAGATGGAACACGAGCTCTTCTGGAGAGATGATGTCCCGCGGAATGTCATATGCCGATAGCCTGTGAGCGAGTTGAGTCACCGCGGGCGGCTCGAGATTGCTCTGGCGCAGGATCTCGAGATCCGAGAACGCTCCTCTTGGGTCGGAATCCAAGAGAATCCTCCCCCGCGCCATCACCACCACGCGCCTGGCATGCTCGGCAACTAGCTTCATGTCGTGTGTAATAAGGATGATCGTCTTGCCCTCATCGTTCAGGCGTTTCAGCCTGTGCATCAGCTCAGTGCTCTCCTCGGCATCGAGGCCTGTAGTAGGCTCGTCCAGTACGAGCACCTGAGGATCCATGGCGATCACGGATGCAATCGATACCCTCCTCCGTTCTCCCAACCTCAGCGACAGAGGCGGGAGCTTGCGGAGATGATCTAGATTCATCGCCTCTATCGCCTTCTCG
>JALHSX010000113.1 GCA_022865445.1 Thermoplasmata archaeon
ACCGACGTGAGGAGCAAGCGCCTCCTCATCATATGCGCACTGGGAGCGCTGCTGGTCCTCACGGCCTTCGTAGCAATACTAGTTGGCACACTCGGCCCGATCGGCCCAGGCATCCCTGAGAAGATATCCTTCTCGGAAGCGGTCAACGCGATATTCACCGATTCAGAATACCATTGGGTCTTCTGGAACGTGAGGATACCGAGGGTCTTGTTGGCGGGGCTGGTCGGCGCAGCCCTCGCATGCTCGGGCACCGCCATGCAGGCGATATTCAGGAACTCGATGGCAGACCCGTTCGTGATAGGGGTATCTTCCGGCGCTGCTGTAGGAGCGGCCATCGCAGGGCTGCTCGGTCTAGCAGCCATCATCGGCGTGTTCGCGCCTCCGATGTTCGCCTTCGTGGGCGCAGTTATCGCCGCTTTCTCCGTGTACATGCTCGGTTCGGTGAGGGGAAAAATCTACGTCGATTCGTTGCTCCTTTCGGGCGTGGCCGTCGCGGCCTTCCTAGGTGCGATGGTCTCGTTCTTGATCTACTTCGCCAGGCAGCAGTATCACCAGCTGATCTTCTGGCTATTGGGGAGCCTCACGCTCGCAAGCTGGGATGTGGTCCAGATATTGGTGTTCCCCATCGTCGCAGGAGCGGTCGTCATATTCCTATACGGGAGGGATTTGGACGCCCTTCTGCTTGGCGAGGAGACAGCGCACAATCTCGGCGCCAATCCCGAGTTCCTGAAGAAGCTGATGCTTTTCGTCTCGGCGCTCATGGCGGCCGCAGCCGTTGCATTCACTGGGATTATCGGGTTTGTCGGTCTGATAATCCCGCACATATCGAGGCTCATTGTCGGGTCGAGCCACCGCACCCTCGTCCCAGCGGCGACATTATCCGGGGCGATCTTCCTCATCTTGGCCGATACGCTCGCCAGGACTGCTGTGGCGCCGACGGAATTGCCCGTCGGGATCATCACTGCGCTGTGCGGCGGACCTTTCTTCCTTTACCTGCTGCGAAGGAACAGCACGGGGCGTGACAGGTGATGTCCCTCTCAGTCAACCACATGTCATTCTCGTTCGGGGACGTCCAGGTGCTGAAGGACATATCGTTCGAGGTCTCCCCAGGAGAGCTCATGGGCGTCATGGGTCCCAACGGATCCGGGAAGACCACTCTGTTGAGGTGCGTGACCAAGTTCCTCCCTTCCGAGGACGGGATGGTCCTTGTGGGATCGAAACCCCTCAACGGTCTCACGCCTGCCGAGATGGCAAAGACCTTTGCTGTGGTGCCGCAGAGTTCGGCCACCGATTTCCCGTTCACCGTCCACGACATAGTCATGATGGGCAGGATACCGCACATCGGAAGCAGGTTGTCGGGAGAGTCGAAGAAGGACATCGATGTCGTCCACCAGGCGATGGAAAGGACGAACACGGTTCAGTTCGCGAAGCGCATCTTCTCCGAGCTCAGCGGGGGCGAGAAGCAGAGGGTCATAATCGCGAGGGCGATTGCGCAGAAGCCCAAGGTGCTTCTCCTGGACGAGCCCACGGCGTACCTCGACATAAGCGGGCAGATAGAGATCATGGACCTCCTCAAGAAGCTCAATCGGGAGGAGGGGATCACGACGATCGCGGTTCTTCACGACGTCAATCTCGCGGCACGCTACTGTGACAGGATAGCGCTCCTTAACCAGGGAAGGCTGGAGGCGATCGGCACGCCGAAGGAAGTGCTCAACCCGGAGACGATCCAGAGCGTCTATGGGGTCGATGTGTCGGTCAGAAGGGACCCGTTGACTCAAGCGATATACATCATGCCTCATTCGGCTGCGACTGCAATCCACAAGCACGGGACGAGGGTACATTTGCTGTGCGGAGGAGGGGCAGGCGGGATAGTCATGAAATCGCTGCACGATGGCGGCTATTCAGTGACTGCAGGCGTGCTCAACGTGCTCGATTCCGACTATGAGAACGCGAAAGATATGCATATCCAAGTTGTGGCGGAGGCTCCCTTTGCTCCTATTAGCCCCGAGAACCACGCGGAGAACCTGAAACTCATCGACGAGTCGATAGCGGTCGTCGTGTCGCCGTTCCCCGTCGGCCCGGGGAACCTGAGGAACCTCGAAGCGGCCACTTATGCGCTCAAATCTGGGAAGAAGGTCATCCTGCTCCGGCCCCAAGAGGGTCAGTCAGTCGACTTCGTCGATGGGAGGGCAGATGCCCTCATCAAGGGATTGATTATCTCAGGAGCTACTGTCGTGGGCGATGTCGAGGAACTCCTTTCTCAACTGGCAACGAGGAGAGGGTGAACCGTGAACGGCCAACCGCTCCGCAATCTGAAGAGAAACACCGAACTGCTGATTCTGATCGAAGTGCTGGAATCTCCCTCGATAAGGATGAAGGAGATTGCGGATCGGCTGCATATCACCGTGCAGGCGGTCAGCCAGTATATCTCCGAAATGAAGCGAGAGGGCATGCTCAAAGAACAGGGAGGCAGCGTTCGGCCCACGAGGAGGGGCATGCAGATCGCCCAGGAGCACTTCTCTGCCCTGAAGGATCAGGTCGATGCGACACTCAGAAGGATCAGCGTGATCGACAGATGTGTCGCCATAGCTGGGAAGAAGATCAGGAAGGGTCAGGCGGTCGGCTTGGTGATGGAGGATGGCATGCTGATGGCATTCCCGGGTCAGGAGTCCCCGTCCACCGGGGATTCCTTGGAGGATGCAGACGAGGGAGACGATGTTCTGGTCGGCCAGTTGGAGGGCATCGTGGATCTCGAACTCGGAAAACTCCTGATCGTGGAGGCTCCGTCCGAGGCGGACGGGGGTTCAAAGGTGGCGAATATCGAGAGGGTGAGGGCGAAGATAGACGAGTTCTCTCCTGGCCTGCTGGCGGCCGGTGATGCGGTCGGGGCTGCCATGCTGATGAAGGCAAGTGGGGAACTGTTCACCATCCACGCTCCCATCGATTCGTCCATGAGCGCCCTGAGCAAAGGTGTCGATGTCGTCTTCTCGGGAACCAGGGAGTCTGTCGACCGACTTCTCGAGGCCGTTGGGAACCTCAAGAAAGAGAGCGGCTACGGGATCAGTTGGAAGATCTACAAAGCCTGACCGGGGGAATCGGTGGCAAGTCTATATCCACCCAGTGTGATTTCGCGCTCAGGTGAGATCTTGGAAGTGGTCGAGGCGATCCGGACCAGGCGTGCCAAACGGGCCATCAGTGACAAGCAGGTCGAGGGCGAGAAGATCGATTCGCTGGTCGAGGCCGTAAGGCTCTCGGCGTCGTGCTTCAACAACCAGCCCTGGCGGATCGTAGTTTGCAATGGCAAGGATGCGCTAGAGGCGGTCAAAGGAGCCATTGCCAAGGGAAACGTGTGGGCTACGCGCGCGCCCGTAATCATGGTCGTCGCGTCCAAGCCGAGCGACGACTGCCAGCTGAACGACCGCAGGGATTACTACTTGTTCTCCACCGGATTGGCGATAGGGCAGCTGGAGCTTCGCGCGACGGAGCTCGGGTTGATAGCGCACCCCATCGCTGGTTATGACCCATTGAAAGCGAAGGAGCTCCTAGGCATACCTGCGGAGTATGTGATCATCACGTTCGTTATCATAGGCTATCCGAGCGGGGACGATTCGCTTTTGTCGGATAAGCAGAAGGCATCAGAGCCGACCAGGCCGGAGAGGAAGCCTATCGGGGAGAACTTCTTCCTGGACAAATGGGGCAACCCGTTCCATTGATGCCATCCAGCAACCGTTCCTGCACAATTTTGTACACACCCTGAAAGCCTATATCTGACCTATGTCTTCGGGAGTCAGAACCCGAGGCGTTCGCGATGATCAGGCTGTATTGTGCTGAAGGAGGTGAACTCCGTACTGTCGATTCCCCGAGGCTCAAGGATGCCCTTTGGATAGACGCAGTGGCGCCCACACCCGAAGAAGTGGAGGTGCTGCACAAGGAGTTCGATATCGACCTTCAGGACGTTGCGGACTGTCTCGACCCAAACGAGAGGTCTAGGGTCGAGATCGAGGAAACATACGACCTGCTGGTGCTCAGGAGCATCCTCTCCGAGGAGAGGAACGGGGATAGGATCCAGACGATGCCTATCGGAATCTTCGTCACCAAGGGCAAGATCATAACGGTGAGGATAGGCTCGAGCTTCACCTACCAGGAGCTGACCTCGGAGCTGAAGCACAAGCCGCGCATAGATGTCAAAGAGGACCTTTTCCTGTCACTCGTGAGAAAGGTGAACAAGGACATCGAGAAGAAGGTCAGACCTCTCGAGCGGACCATCGCCTCGATCCAGGAGAAAATACTGACCGCCAAGAGGGGAGAGGTGGCGCCGAGTGCGTTCGCTCTGAGCAACGGACTCATCTTACTCAACACCGCTCTGCTGTCCAACCTGAACGCGATATCAATGCTTCCGCGCGCGAAGCATCTTCATCTCACGAAGGAGAAGCTGGACATCGCAGAGGACCTCGAGAACGATGTGGCGCAGCTGTACGAGATGACAACTATCTATCGAGAGATCATGTCCAACGTCCTCAACGCATATGAGTCGACGCTCGCGAACAGTCTCTCGACCGTCATGAAGACCTTGACGACCATCAGCTTGATCCTCATCCTGCCGATGATGATCGCGGGCTGGTTCAGCATGAACGTTGCTTTGCCCTTTGACAAGGACGCATACTGGTCGTTCTGGATGGTCGTTGGCGTCTCGGTCGCTGCCGTAGCGGGTCTGTGGGCGTTCTTCAGGTTGAAAGGAATACTCTGAGAGTGCTCACAGAACCTTCCTCGTTTCGTCAGTCCTGGTGTATGCTATGGTCGACATGAAAAAGTGGGAGAGCAAGAAGATAGGAGTCATCATAGAAGTCGACTATGAGAAGTGCAAAGGCTATGGCGATTGCGTGCTGGCCTGCCCTTCAAGCGTGTACGAACTTGTTGATGGGAAGACGACCGCCCCCAACATAGACGACTGCATCCAGTGCTGCGCCTGTCAAGAGGCCTGTCCCGTCAACGCGATAAAGCATCATTCCTGCCAGTGATATGCACGCTGGCTGAAAACCGCTTCTCATGACGCATCAAGGCGAGTTCGGCACAGCCCTCTTATACTGCGAGGTCAAATGGCAAAACTGAGGAATGACAATTGCAGTCCAATCCTAATGACAGACCCCTCCATCTATTGCTTGTCGTGCTCATCCTGCTCTTGATC
>JALHSX010000114.1 GCA_022865445.1 Thermoplasmata archaeon
AAAGGAAGAGGAGCCACCCCTCGAGAAGGCCGCCTGAGCCCCGGGGAGACCGCGGAACCGGCCGTCATGTAAGTGAGACTCTATTTCGGAGGAATAAATCATGCACGTAGTCATCATGGGTTGCGGAAGGGCGGGCTCCCGCCTGGCCAGGCGGCTCGAGCACCAGGGGCACAGCGTCGCGGTTATCGACAAGGACCCCAGGTCGTTCCACCTGCTCGACGTCGACTTCAAGGGGAAGAAGGTAAATGGAGTGGGATTTGACGCCGAGGTCCTGGTTGACGCGGGCATCGAAAGGGCAGACGCCTTCGTCGCCGTTGGGAGCGGCGACAACTCGAACATCGTTTCCTCCGTGATAGCCAAGGACGTCTTCCACGTCCCCAGGGTCGTTACCCGTATCTACGACCCGAGAAGGGCGAACATATACCGCCGTTTCGGCATACCCACTGTCTCGCCTGTGAGATGGGGCGTGAACAGAATCCTGGACCTGCTCTTCCTGGAGCGCTCTCATTCAAGGGACACCTTCGGGAACGGGGAGGTCGAGCTGATGGAATTCGAACTGCCCGGGAACCTCGCCGGAAGGAGCGTGCGCGACTTCGAAATACCGGGAGAGGTCCACGTTGCGGCCATCGAGAGGTTCGGCCAGGCTTCCATGCCGCTGGCCGGCACCAAGTTCGAGAAGGGCGACCTTCTGAACGTGCTGGTCTCCAGGGCGAGCATGCAGAAGTTCAAGAAGATGTTCTTCATGGTCTGATGATGACGGGAGGTCATAGAATGCAAGTGATACTAGCGGGCGGAGGTGTAGTTGGCGCCTTCCTCGCCCAGATACTTAACGAAAAGCACGAAGTGACCGTCATCGACAGCAGTGAGGAGAAGTTCGACGCACTCTCTACCTCACTCAAGGGTGCGAAGGTGATCTGCGAGGACGCCTGCGAGCCCTGGGTCCTCGAATTCGCCGGCATCGCGGACGCCGACCTCGTCCTGGCGGTCACCGGGGACGACGAGGACAACCTGGTCATCTCATGCCTGGCCAAGTACGAGTACGACGCTCCCAAGGTAATCGCCAGGGTGAACAACCCCAGGAACCGCTGGCTTTTCACCAGGAGCTGGGGGGTGGACGTGGAGGTCAGCACCCCGGACATCATCGCGAAGATAATAGAGGAGGAGACCACACTGGGGGAAGTAGTAACCTTGATGAAGCTCCAGGCGAGCGATGTGAGCCTGGTCGAGATAACCCTTACCCCAGACTCCGATGCGCTGGGGAAGCCGCTCGCCGACCTCGTGCTCCCGCCTGACACCCTCATAGTGACAGTGGTCAGGGAAAACGCGATGGCGATCCCAAGGGCCGAGACCATACTCCAGCCCGATGACAGGGTCCTCGCGATCACGAATGTTGACAACCAGAAAGCCCTCGAGGCCATCCTCGGACACCACTGAGGCCTGACAAGACGAGCTCTGCGAATAACAGAAAACGTAGAGTGGAAAAACAGTGGATACTGAAGAACCTGACGCGGATGGGTCTTATTCGACGAACTGGCCGGTCACCATGTAGCGGACGCTCTCCCCGATGTCAACGGCGTGGTCCGCGACCCGCTCGAGGAACCTGGCTATCATGACCACGCGGATAGTCAGCTCCAGCTCCTCCTCGCTCTCCCTGTCGTAGCTCGTCAAGAAGGTGCGGTTGATCTTATCGACGGTATCGTCCATCGTCGAGAGCTCCTCGGCGAGCTCGACGTCGTGCTGCTTGAAGGACTCTATGGCGCTCACTAACATCTTACTGGAGCGTTTGAACATCTCGTCCATGTTCTCTTTTATCCACGGGGACAGGGTATACCCCTGCAGGTTCTTTATCGCCTTGCAGATGTTCACGCAGAGGTCCGCCACCCTCTCCAGGTGCTGGGCAAGCCGCATGATGACGATGATCGTCCTGAGGTCGATGGCGACCGGGGCCTGGCGCGCCAGGAGCTCGATGCCGTTCTCCTCTATCCTGACGACGAAATCATCTAGTTCATCGTCAGAAGCGATGATATTATCTGCAAGCTCGCTGTCCAGATTCTGGAAGGCGGCCCTGGTCCTCTCGAGAATCTCGACGGTAACGTTCGACATCCTCAAGAGATCAAGGTACAACTCCTCCAGCTGCTGATGGAAGCTTTTCCTTACCTCCACGAATAACCCCTTTGCCGCAAAGTATACCCC
>JALHSX010000115.1 GCA_022865445.1 Thermoplasmata archaeon
ATCCTCACAATTCCCTCGAGATTGCCCTGGATGGCATGTGGGATCAGGCCGTTCGCGAGCATGCAGATGGTGGATTTTCCTGATCCGTTCGCACCCAGGATCGTGACGAACTCGCCTTTCTCGATCTCGAGGGAAACGTTGTCCAGAGCCCACGTGCTAGAGCTTTGATACTTGAACCTAACATCCCTGAGATCGAGCGCGCGCAAGAGTCACCTTTCCAGCTGTCGCTCAATCGAACGATTCTGTATTAAACCTTTGGAGCAATGGCCAGCGCATCACGTACCTGCGGGGCTCAAACGCGATAGTAGAACTCCTTCTTTCCCTTGTGGTCCCTGCGGATTCTGTTGTTCTCTGTCAGTTTGGCAACTGCAACCTTGAACTGTGCACGCGGGAGCTGGGCGGTCCTCAAAAGATCCCTCGCGGATATCCCGTCCACCGAGACCGCGTAGTAGACCCTGCTTTCTGCATCTTGCTCGTCGCTTGCCGGGACGACCTTCAGGGTTTTCCTAATATTCGGGGCCGGAGGTGGAACCAGAACGAAGATCTCCTTGGAACCCCTCTGCGTCCTCACGGCGCAGCCAGCAGATATCAGGCGACCGAGCGCGACTGTGACTTGATCCTCAGAGAGACCGGTTGCCCCTTTGATCTCCGCCATCATCTTGCCTTCTTCATCGAGCTCCGCGAGAACTTCACCATCCACCTGGCTCTCCGGTTTCCGGTCCGTCACCAGAGATATCCTGTCCAGATGCGTCCTCAGGAACTCCTTGCTCGCAGTTTTGAAGTGATCCATATCATCATCGAGGAGGGGCTCTAGCTCGGCAACGTCAAGACCCATCTCCCTCCATCGCTCCAACTTCGCCTTGTAGAGCGATTTTCTGAGTTCAAGGGGTTTCTGATCCACATAGTGCGTTATCTCGTGCCTGCTCTTCGCGAGGGTCGCGGCCTCGGCTCCCGTGAGTGTTGTTAGCGTGTAACGCACATTCGCGCCACGAAGAGCGTGATGTATCTCCTCGAGCTTGTCGAACAGGCGCTCGTCGTCATCGAGAGACAGCTCGAAGTCGTAGTCACCGATTATCGGCACGGCGCCGACCTTCCTCATGCGCTCGATGACCTGCTTTGGCGACTCGCCTTCCCCTGCAAGCTCCACGCGAATATATGTCCTGATCATCCAGCATCCCAGGCTTTGTCCGTTGATGGGGCTTGAGGCTCATTATTGTTTCTAGTTGTCACCTACACGCAGCAGTCGGGCAGATGTGAGCTTAATATAAGGGCGAGTGGCATGACTCGAATGGATGCCCTCGGACGAGTCGAGCCGCTTCATCATGAACATGTTCTCAAAGCACTACCGAGAAGCCTCGCTCACGATGCCCGATAGGTTCTCGAAGAGGGAATTCGGATTCATGTTCTTCGACAGGCAGGGCATGATGAGGCATGTGGGTTTTCCTACCCGCGCCGCGCTGAAAAAGTACTTAGTCGAGCAGGTGCCGGCGCACGTGTACTACTCGTGCGCATACTATGAAACGCCTGACGCCCCCACGATGGCCGAGAAGAAGTGGCAGGGCGCTGACCTAATATTCGACCTTGATGCGGACCACGTGGAAGGCGCTCAGTCTCTTCCGTATGAGAAGATGCTCATCAGAGTTAAGGAGGAGGTGATCCGCCTGATCGACGAGTTTCTCCTGGGAGACCTCGGATTCGAGACAGAGGACCTGAGAATCGTGTTCTCAGGAGGAAGAGGTTATCACGTACACATCAACAACCCACGCGTGATAAAGCTCAGCAGCCATGAGAGGCGGGAGATAGTCGATTATGTGACCGGGACCGACCTGGACATGGAGTGGGTGTTCCCATCGACCACCTTCGAGGTCGGGAGATTCAAGGACCGGATCGACTCCGAGCACAAGAGGAGCATGCCCTCCGGAAAGGATGGAGGCTGGAGGGCGAGGATCAGGAAGGGGATTGACGGATTCCTGGACGAGCTTGAGAAGGTCTCCGCCGGCGAGGCTGAGAAGAGGCTTGGAGAGATGCTTTCCGAGTCCAAGAGGGATATCGGCAAGAAGACCCTCAACGGGCTCTACAAAGACCTGTTTGCTGGCAAGGAGGGGCGGAGGGGCGTCGACCGAATCAGGTCTGAGAACACCTTTGAGGTGTTCTCGGAGAAGAGGCATGCGGACGCCTTCTTGGAGATCGTAGAACTGAAGGTCAAGGGCAGGATGAAGGGCGAGACGGATGAGCCTGTCACATCCGACATCAAGAGGCTGATTCGACTCCCCAGCTCGCTTCACGGCAAGACCGGTTTCGAGGTCGTGCCGCTGGAAAGAGACGAGCTTGATAGCTTCGACCCTTTCAGAGACGCTGTGCCGAAGGCGTTCGGGAAGGAGGAGACCCGGATAGTGTGCGACAAGCCAATCTCATTGGTGTTGCGAGACGAGAGCTTCTCGTTAGACGCGGGCGCATGCAAAGTTCCCGAGTTCGTCGCCGTACACCTGCTGTGCAGACGACTGGCTCATATCGAGAATCAATAGCAAAACTATTTATCAAGACCTCGTCATTTTAACACACAATGCCGGCTTCAGGTAGAGTCTTGGAGGATTCCATAAGACTCAGTAAGATCCGGAAAACGAAACTCACCTTGTACATAGTGCAGGCCGTAATGCTCGTAGCACTCGGCTTCATCCTTGTATTCGTCGTAGGAGGGGCGACGCTGAAACCGCACCTCTACCTCCCCTTTGATTCATTCCTTGCGGTAGTCGTGCTCCTGCTCCTCATCATCTGTATCGAAAGCTTCTTCTTCAGGATACTCGAAATACGCTTTGCGAGGAGCACGAGCGCGAGGCATCTGATGGCGAAGAATTCGATCAAGAGATCGCTCATCATCGCGATAGTCGCAGGCATTGCCGTCTTGATACTCGGAGTGCCCTCGATGGTCGGCGGAATCGAGAGCACGGGGTCAAAGACTCTCTCGCTTTCCACACACGCCGATCCGCCTTCGTTCTTCTCCTCGGACTCCTTCGCCCTGACGAAAACGGCCGAAGTCAAGGTTCTATCAACCAGGGTGGTCCAGGTGTATCTGCTCGACGAGGAGATATTCAGCCAGTACTACTACTCCGAAGACTCGATGACTTTGATGTACTCCTACAGGCTGAACAGAGATCCGGGCAGCTACATAGTAAACCAGGAGTTGACAATCGCGATCCCCAATGAGGCCGGCCACAATAAGTACTACCTTGTGCTCAACGATATGGACAACCCTGGAACGAGCGCCACCGCGACAATCGAAAGGGACTTGTCTGGGACCTTCACTGGAGTCATGACTTTGCTCCTGATTGCGCTCGTAGTCACCAACATAGCTTGGGTGGCGTACCTGGTTCCAATCGAGAGAAAGTACTCATCTGGTTCGATCTACAAGTGATCGTCAGGGGATCGCACAGCAGACTGACCGCTTCTTGACAGTATAGCCTTCCTTCTTCAACCGGTCGACCGTGCTGGGAGAAGGAAGCACGATCCCGTCCAACCCTTCAGAAACGAACCTGAACTCGGCGGACCTGTCGAGCTTGGAGCGCATACATCCCAAGAGCAATCTGGTGGTCGGAAGCTCTTCTCGAGCCCTTCTGACGACCGATGAGATCATCTCGTTGCTCGGAGGACTTGCCGATTGGTAGAGAGTTCCCTTGGTCGGGATCAGGGAGATCAGTATCAGCACCTCGGGCTCAAGTTTTTTCAATCGCTCTATAGCGGCCATTTCCCCTCTCATGGCACCTCCATGAATCCCGACGCACATATGTGGTGCCACCCTGGCGCCGTAGCTCTTCAAATCTGCGACCACTTTCACGTAGTCCTCAACCCTCGCGTCCAATCCGAGGACCTCTCTGATAGTCTCATCGGAGCCATATACGTCAGCAGAGAATGAATCGATTCCACAGCCAACAAGATCTTGAATCTCCTTGGTGCTGGCGAGGCCGATGTGCGCGTTGATCTTCAAATCGGTAGTCGCCTTGATCTCCCTGATGGCGTCAGCGAAATCTGCGATCCCTATCCTCCCGGTCTCGTCGGAGCCGCCGCTCAGAAGGAAACCCCGAGCCCCCCTCTCAGCAAGCGCTTCGGCGACATCGAGCAGGTCCGACGGTGAGGTCGCAGGAATCATTCCTTCCAAGTACTTGCCAGAACAGTGTTTGCATCTGAGAGAACATGCCTTCCCTGTGACCGATATGGCCGGGAAACTCTTGCCGGGATAGAAGCATTCTATCGCTTCGCGCACGAACTGTTCTCATTGTGGCCATTCGTTATCAATGTTGCGCGAGGAGACATGATGGGCGAGATGTACCACGCAAAAGCTTTATCTGAAGTGCCTCCTCTAGGGCGGTGCTGGTCAACATGAAGGCTTTCGAAGTCATCGGATCGTTTATGATATCTCATCGCAAGTGGCAGCCGTTCGCAATCGAGGTGGCATCGACTGATGAGAGTGGCGCGCGAGAGAAGACTTTCGCCCTCATGGGGAGCAGGCACGGGGTGAAGCGCAGGTCCGTGCGGATTGACGGCGTGAAATCGCTCAAGGCCGAAGAGATCTCCGATCACGTGGTGAAGCATCTGATAGAGGCGAAAAAGTGACGCCTGAGCAAGAGATGCCGAGCGAGCAGCAGGTCAGAGAGAGCTACATGATGCTGGAGTCAGCCAAGGCTCAGCTCGAGGGCCTGGCAAAGCAGCAGGAGCTCATCCAGCTAGCGGTCGAGGAGCATGTGAGGGCGCGCGAGACCATCAAGGAGATTGCCAAGGGCGCCGCGGACGACGAGGTCCTTGTGCCCTTGGGTGCTGATTCTTACATTCACGCAAAGATTTCCGACAACAAGGATGCCATCGTAGGAGTCGGCGCGGGCATCTCGATCCGAAGATCACCCGAGGAGGCTGAGAAGATTCTGGACACGAAGATCGATGACCTGTCCAGGGCATTCAAATCCATAACTGACAAAGCTGCGAAGACCGAGGCCATGGTCCAGGAACTTTCGGAGAAGGTGCAAGCACAGTACGACCTCCTTCAGTCAGGCGGAAGAGCTTGAGGGCGGCACATGTTCAAGGGACTGAGAGAGAGACTCTTTTCAGTGTCCTCGGAAGCGAAGGCAAAGAAGATCGAGGACATATCCGAAGTTGTTGACGAGTCCGGCAGGAGGCTGAAGGAAGGCGTTCTCGACGACCTCCTCCATGAGCTCGAGATCGGACTCCTGGAAGCGGATGTCGCGCTGCCGGTCGCCGAGGAACTCTCAAAGAACCTGAAGAGCGCCTTGTTGGGAAAGCGGATCGACAAATCGTTCGACATCGACGAAGCGGTCAAACTGGCTCTGAGAGTCGCGGTCAAGGATGTCCTGACTGAGAAATCACTTTCGCTGACCGAGAAGATCAAATCCAAACCTCCACCATTCGTCATCATGTTTGTCGGCATCAATGGCGGCGGGAAGACGACGGCCATCGCAAAACTGGCATACAGGATGCAAAAACGCGGCCTGAGCTGCGTCCTGGCTGCTGGCGACACTTTCAGGGCAGGCGCGATAGAGCAGCTCACATTGCACGCCGAGAAGTTGGGCTGCAAGATCATCAAGCACCAAGAGGGGGGCGACCCTGCGGCGGTGGCCTTCGATGCGGTCGAGCATGCGAAGGCCAGGAAGAAGGATGTGGTCCTCGTAGACACCGCTGGAAGGATGCAGACGAACACCAACCTTATGGATGAGATGAAGAAGATCCGGCGAGTGGCGAAGCCCGACCTGGTGTTCTTCGTCGGCGATGCGCTTGCTGGATCGGACGCGGTCGAGCAGGCGAAGAGATTCGACGCCGCCGTCGGGATCGACGGAGTGATCCTCACGAAGATAGATGCGGACGCCAAGGGCGGGGCCGCACTCTCGATAACGAAGACCATCGGGAAACCGATTGCATACGTGAGCATCGGCCAGGAATACGAAGAGTTCAGAAAGTTTGACGCTGATTGGATGGTCGCCCGGATATTCGGCGACCCTCAAGCGAAGGACACGAAGGATCTCTAGGACTTCTTGACGTTCTTCCCGGCAAACAGCAGCGCATACACCTGAGCGTCTGCGACCAAGTCCGCGACGTTCGCATATTCGTTCGCGTCATGCGCCGTCTCCGGTATCGTTGACCAGACAGCCGACTCTATCCCGTGCCTTCTGAATGGTGCCGCGCATGTGCCCCCTCCCATCCCGATGGGATGTGGCATTACGCCCCTGACGGCATGGACTGCGTCTGCGAGCCTTCTCACGATCTCGGCGTCAGGACTGGTCCCAGGGGCAGCGTCAGCCCTCTGAAGGAACGTGACGACTATCTTCGCCCCCGTGGATTCTCCAACCTCCTTGGCGGTCTTCTGTAGCTCGGACATCACGTCATCAAGCCTGTAGGTAGGGAGGACCCTGAAATCGAACGCGAACTGCTGCCTTCCAGGGACCGTGTTGATATTCGGTCCATTGGCGTCGCAACGTGTGGGTTCGAATGTGCTCACTGGGTAGTCGAAGAGAACGTCGCGCTTGGGGAACTTCTTCCTGAGCCGATCGACTGCAGCGACCATGTATCTGCCAGCCGCCTCGAACGCGTTGACGCCTTTGTGCGGTGTGCTTGCGTGAGTCTGCCTGCCGATCACCTCGACATTGATCCAGGCGATGCTCTTCTCGACCACCGCTATGGCGGCACCATCTTGCTGGCCGTGGTCTGGTACGACCGCCATGTCACCTTTCTTGAAGATGTTCTTGGCGAGCAGGAAATCGATCCCGTGGACATTCCCATGCTCCTCGTCGGAAACGAAGACAAGGCCGATGTTGCACTCTGGAGTGACACCAGTCTTCAGCAAGCCTTTCAGACCATACAAAGATGCCATCAGCTCTTGGCCGTTGTCCTCGGAGCCTCGTCCGTATATCTTGCCTTTGACGATCTTCGGATCATATGGAGGGTACTTCCACGCAGTGATGTCGCCCTCGGGGACGGTGTCCATATGGGTCACGACCCATAGATTCCGGTCGGTGGAGCCTTTCAGGCGGACGATTATGTTCGGCCGCTTGCCGCCTGCCACGCTAGGGTCCTTGGACTCCAGCACTTCAACCGATTTGAAACCCATGCGCTTGGTCAGATTGACGAGCCACTTCCCGCGCTCCGCCTCGCCCGGGCCCTGGTTCTCTGGTCCAACAGCCTTGATCCTGAGCATCGAGCAGAGGCTTTCTACCATCTC
>JALHSX010000015.1 GCA_022865445.1 Thermoplasmata archaeon
CCTCAGAATCCTTTTCCGCCAGGGGAGACCTCTGTGTCGTATCTTCTGCGGGAGCTGCATCCGTCGTGAAGGTGTGTCCGCACTCGAGACATTTCTGGTTGGCGTCAGGATAGACGTAAAGAGATGCTTGACCGCACTTGCCACACTTCCCGTCGTCGACATGTTTGATGACGCCTAGTTCGAGCCGTTTCTGGTCAAGGTCTTTCTCCATCGCGTCTGTCTTCTCTCGGACTCTCCTGGCATACTTAGCAGCCGTCACGATATCCTTCCTTGAGAGTGAGTTGCTGATGTTGTCCATGTAGGCCATACTCTCTTGGACGTTCATGCCGTAGCCGGATGCTTCCCTGAGGATTGGGCCGTACATCCGCATTGTGAAGTCCGCCTTCTCCGACTGTCTAGTCTCGAGCTCTCTCTGCGCCTTGATGCGCTGAAGGTGTGCGTCATCTGCAGCCCTCTCGACCGCCGCGAGGAGATCCACTGCCCGCTTGAACGCCCCCTCCTCGAAGGCTCTACGCGCTTCCCCCAGGTTTGACTCCACAGATGCTGTGTCGGCGCCCACATCCCGTGCCTCAGCTGCGGAAGCTCTCACAATGTCGAAGGCGTTGTCGATCTCGTTCTTGCGGACATCTCTGGCTGCATCCGCTCCTTTTCTCGCATCATGCATGAATCTGTCATACTGGGTGAAGTCAAAAGCCTGCTTCGCGCTCGCAGCGATCTCTAGGTACTTCCGCGATTCCTCGGTCCTGGTACCGAACGATTCGTAGTCCGCCAGGAGTTCCTTCAATTCGGACTCCCCTTTCTCAGTGTCCGCAATGAAAGCGCCGTAGGTCCTTGAGGCGAGCGTCTCCAGGTTCTCCAGAGCCTCTTCCCTTTGTCTGGGGGAACCGCCTAGGAACGCCCTCTTGGCCGCTGCCACCGCAGTGCGGAGATTCGGATCGAGCCTGCCCTTGTCGTCCGGGATTCTGGCCAAGAGCTCATCCGCAGCTCTGATAGAGACAGCGGCTGAATACACCTGGAACGTGCTGAACGACTCCAGACATTCCATGCGCGCCTCCCGGCTGAGCCTGATCGCTTCATTGTAGTCGCCAACTATCATCCTGTTGAGCGCGCTCTCGGTCATCGAATCTACCCCGAAGAAAGACGGCTTCATCGTGAGCGCCTCGTCAATGTGCTTCTCGACGCTCTTCTCGTCGTCTGTCGGCAGCTCAGTCGGCTCAGCCGGTCTCTGGGCGATCTTCTCGATGTCTCTTCCGATTTCCCGGATTTCTGCCGCCTCTTGAGAAGGGGTGATCCCTGGGGTAGGTTCGTTCTTCGCTTTGGCCAGAGCACTCCTCACCTGATGCTCCGTGAGCTTCTTCGCTCGTATCTTCTCGACGAAGTCCCGCTTGTATCGGCATGAGGACACGTCTATCCTGTATTCCGTGGCCACCATCTTCAGCTTCCAGATAGGGAGCTCGTTGAGGAAGTGACCCGAATCCTGCGCCATGGAAATCTCTCTCCTGAACGCGCGCCTTATCCGAATGAACCCCCATAATGCTTTCTAATTAGGATAACAAAGAGAACAGCGCAACAAAACCTAAGTACGGGCGGATATATCGAACCCGCTAATGGACGAGGCCCAAGAGAAGATCGCGATCGCGCAACTGTCAGTGACCTCGAACTCTTCTCTCGTAGTGCTGAAGCTTTTCGCAGGCATAATGATGGGCTCTGTGGCAGTTCTGTCAGAGGCGATTCACTCGGGAATCGACCTGATTGCAGCCGTGATAGCGAGATACTCTGTCAAGAAGTCAGCGGAGCCCGCAGACCTGGAGCACAGGTACGGTCACGGGAAGTACGAGAACTTGTCGGGTATGATAGAGGGCGCACTCATATTTGTTGCAGCAGCCTGGATCATCTACGAAGCGTTCAAGAAATTCTTCCACCCACAACCAGTGGAGGCCGCTTTCGCTGGAATGCTCATAATGGGCTATTCCGTGGTGCTCAACATCCTCGTCTCGAGAAAGCTCACCAAGGTGGCCAAGAGGACCGACTCGCTAGCCCTCGAAGCGGACGCGTATCATCTGAGGACGGATGTCTGGACCTCAGCTGGTGTGTTCATCGCTCTGACGCTCATCCAGATAACCGGCTTGGAGTGGCTTGACCCGTCTGTGGCCATGGTGGTCGCTGCATTCATCATCCATGCCGCATACGACATCACGAGGCGCTCGGCCGAAGGACTCGTCGACAAGAGCCTCCCGGACGCCGAGATCAAGCTGATCGAGCGCATAATCAAGGATCACCAGACAGAGGTCCTCAACTTCCACAAGTTGAGAGCCAGGAAGATGGGCTCCGAGCGACAGATAGACCTTCACATGGTCGTCCCGAGGAACCTGAGCATAAAGGAGGGCCACGATCTCGTGGACCACCTTGAACGCGACATAAAGAAGGACCTTCCGAAGAGCGTCATCGTGGTTCACATCGAGCCTTGCGACGCCAACTGCGAGAGGTGCAAGATGACCCCGGAGAACAGACTGGCCGGCAAGAAGCTGGGATCAGGGATCAACTGCAGGCCCAAGGATGGATCTCTCTCTTAGTATTGCTTCGACTTCTCTGAACGGTCTTTCCCCATCCTCGCTGTTGTCGATCGTCACCCACTCTTCCGCTACAAGCGATTTGGCGACTTTCCTTGTGGCTGTGAGTCTCTCGGGCGTTTCGAACATCTCGGGCGCATGGCCCCTGGACGCTATTCTCCGTCTTGCGACCTCAGGCTCGATATCGATGAACAAGGCAATGTCGGGAAACGGCAGAAGGTTCCTGAAGAACCTGTATCCGATCGGGGCAAGCGATTCAGGCAGGTAGGCGGTGCCAAGGAGATATCTCACGAATATCACATTGCCCATCTTCTGCCTCTGGTACCAGCGCACTGACATCAGCACATCGAGTGTGAAGAACAAGGTCGCGAAGAACCTTGCACCAGCTCCTGAGTCTTCCAAAAATCTCTTCGAGACCCTCCCGAACAACCTTCTTGACGGATGGGAGACGATCGTGACTTCCTCTCCTTGGATCTTGAGCAGCCTCCTTATGTTGTCTGCGTGCGCGTTCTTGCCGCAGCCATCGAGCCCGTCCACGACTATCAGCCTCATCGTCAGACCCCCATGACGTGCATGAACCCAGCAACCACCAGCGGTATGACCAGATTGTCCACGGACCCGGGCGTCATAGCCTCAAGGCAAGCGACGAACCCCCCGACTGCCAGCGCGAACGGGAACAACAGTTCAGGCCCAGTCCCTCCAGTGTAGCCAACAACGCCGAAGTAGAACCAATTGATCGCGATTATGCCCAGCATGGTTGCGATGAAGACCGCCAGGCTCCCTTCCAGCGTCCTATGGGGCATGTATCTCAATCTGCCAAACCGTCTCCCAACGAGATCTCCCATGCCGTCCCCGAAAGACATCGCCGCGATGGCGATCGAAGCTGCCACGAGGTCCCCGAATAGGAAATAGGCGATGACCGTCCAGGAGATGGCGTACATGACGAGACCGTACTCATGGCCCTCCGAGGATCTAGCTCCGAGAGGGCTCCGCCGGAGGAACCCCACGGGCGACTTCGGGGTCGCGAGCAACAATAGCGGAACGAACGGAAACGCCGCTAGGCCCGCCATGACGAGGCGCGAGTCGAAGCTCCACCAGAAGAAGATGATGCCTCCGGTGAGGATGTGCACCAGCTTCCTGGAGTTCTTCACCCTGTCTCTCAATACCCAGGAGAGCGCAACAACGCAGGCTACGTAGCCGTAGACCCCGACTAGACCCAGAACGTTCCCTTCAGTTAGTATGGCCACGGTACACAGATTATCGTTGATATCAGCTTATACTTTTTGCAGGAAGAGGTCTGCGCATCCTCGACTGCTACTTGCGTTTCTTTGCTTTGAGATCCCGGATGACTTCCTCGGCCCTGTCCATTCGAATCTTCTTCTCAGCGACCAATATGCTGCAAACCTCGTCCACGAGGTCAGGGGGACAGCCCGCACTCGTCACGATATTCTTCGCGTGCAGCGTCATATGTCCCTTCTGGATTCCCACTGTCGCTAGAGCTCTCAAGGCGGCAAAGTTCTGGGCAAGACCGACCGCCGCGACGATCTCTCCGAGCTCCTGGGCAGTCTTCACGCCCAATAGTTTGATGGCGGCTCTGGCCGTCGGATGCACCTTGGTCGCGCCACCAATGAGACCCACTGCCATCGGAAGTTCTATCGTACCGACAAGGTCACCCTCTGGCGTCTTCTCAAACGTGGTGAGTGGCTTGTACGCACCCGTCCGGGCGGCATAGGAGTGAGCTCCAGCCTCGATTGCTCTTGTATCGTTTCCAGTCGCCAAAACGACGGCATCAATGCCGTTCATGATCCCTTTGTTGTGGGTGGCGCATCGGTAAGGGTCGGCCTCGGCGAATACGTAGGCCTCCACCACTCCTTCAACGACGTCGTCTCCACCGATTGCCTCCTTCGACCAAATAGCGCGCGCGCGGGCGAGTCGATGAGACGCGAGATTGGACAGTATCCTGAGACGCACCTTTCCGCCGGATATCGATTCCAGCAACGGGGCCACCGCCTCTGCCATTGTATTGACAGCATTCGCGCCCATCGCATCGCGGACGTCCACCAGAAGGTGCACGACCACATTCGGCCCTCTAAGAGTGTTGATGACCCGGACCTCAAGATCCTTCGCCCCTCCGCCGAGTTTCACGAGCATCGGGTCCTGCTTGTTGGCGAGCTCGAGCACTTCGTGCTTCTTCTCAAGGATGATGTGTTTCACTCTGCTGGGGTCGCTTATGCCAGTCAACTGCACCTGACCTATCATTATCGGGGACGTGCTGCTCGTGTGGAAGCCGCCGGAGTCCCTGGCCATTTTCGCGGCGTTTGATGCAGCGGCAACGACCGACGGTTCCTCGATTGCCATCGGGATGAGGTAGTCCTTGCCGTTTATCAGGAAGTTGACGGCTATTCCGAGGGGAAGCTGGAACGACCCGACCGCGTTCTCTATCATCCTGTCGGGAATCGATCGATCGGAGCAGTCGGAACCAGAGATGGCCAGCGCCTCCTCGTCTGTCAACCCTGCGAACTCTTTCACTATCTTGAGTCGTTCAGCCATGCTGAGTTTGTAGAAGCCCTCGATCCTGGAAGTTCGTACCATCTTGACACCATACTCGGTTGGAGGAAAACTCCGTACCCCGGTCTTAACCTTTTTGCACATTCCAATCGGCAATCAGCGTCACGATTCAATGGCAACCCATGGCCAGCTGCTCACGGAAAAGGCTATATCGTGATTCGGGGCTGAAGGGGCAAGATGACCAAATGCTCCGCGCCTGGCAAGATGATACTGTTCGGTGAGCACGCCGTGGTTTTCGGCAAACCTGCCCTCGCTCTCGCGATAGATCTCAGGATAGTCGCTGAGGTGACTCTAGCAGACGAGTATACCGTCAATCGGAACCCCATGAAGAAGAGAAGTCACTCCTACATATCCGCTGCTCTGGACGAAGCCTGGGGCGGCCCTCCGATAGACGTTCGCACTGTGTCTCGGATCCCGTCGGGCTCGGGATTGGGTTCATCGGCAGCATTGACGGTTTCATGCGTCGCCGCCTTGTTGTCCGCCAAGGGTGAGATGACCAGTGAGGGGGTAGCTCGCAGAGCGTTCGAGGTCGAGAACATGGTCCAGGGCAGAGCCAGTCCCACCGACACGTCGGCTTCCACTCACGGCCACGGGATCATCGTCTCGTCGGACCGGCTCGACGGGCTCCTCTGGAGGATCGAGAAAGGGGAGAGGAAATGGAACGTACATCACTGCGATGTCCCCGAGCTCGGGTTCGTCGTCGGCTACACGGGGATAAACGCCTCGACAAGGCTCCTGGCCGCGAAGGTGAAGAATCTGGTCGATTCGGACGGTGATGCTAAGAAGGCGGTCGACCGCATAGGCGA
>JALHSX010000116.1 GCA_022865445.1 Thermoplasmata archaeon
ACTTCGACCTTGATCTTCTTGAGTTCCTCTGGTCTCACGGGGGGAAACCGCGGATCTCGGGAGCATGCGCTTACCGCAGCGTCCTTCAGCGCATCGATGAGCGGCATGATCGGCTCAGGGTAGCCGATGCATCCCCTCAGCTCATCGCCTGGGTATTTGGTGAGAGTCACGAACACTCCTGACTTCTCGTTGAAAATGACTGGCGTCTTCTGCTCCGCGGATTTCGTTCGATTCACATGGCTCTCCACGACGGCGCGCGCGATCCGCACCGCCAGCTTGCCATCCTCATCCGTGAACATCGTGGTCTTGCTCGGATGGAGTCACTTCCATAAAAGACTTTACGGCATTCAGTCGCTACTTGGGCAACTCCTCCTTGATGACCTCATTGATCCACTGGACGAGTTTCAGGTAGGCTTCGCGTCCTTTTGCTGTCAGGACCACGCGTTCATGGCCGTCCTCGGAGTCCTCCAAAGCCACAAGATTGCGGTCCAACATCCATGAGAGGTAACGATTGAAGACATCGTAGTTGACGTTCGCCGCCACTTGAAGCCTTGTCTTCAGCATTGGCTCATTCTCTCGCCACAACCTCTCGAGATGGCGTGCTAGCACGTACAGATCTGGCCTCTCAAGAGGAAGGGCATCCACCATGGTCTCACAGCTCCTCGAGATACTTCACCATTTTCTGGTGCATCACATCAAGCCGGTAGTTCCAGTCCTTGAGTGTTCGAGCCCCCTCCTCGTTCGCACGTCCTCTCAATCTGAAATAGATTAGGTAGCAGAAACCAATCAGGGCGGCTGCGCCGATTAGCAGGACAAGACTCCAAATTAGCAGACCAAAACTCCAAATCAAGAATGAATACAGGATAATGGCAAACATGACCAGCAACACAGCGATGATTGCGCACGTGAAGATCAGCATCCATGCCCCAGGCTCCCGGGAAAAGCTTCCCTTGCGACGCGCCTCCAACCATGTCGGAACCTGTCTGTACGCCTGCGTTATGAGTTCGAATGCGCTGGATTCTGGCGACTCTGTCGTTTCATGCACAGTCTCCTTCTCTAGAGCTTTGCGAAGGCGATCAGCCCACTCGCGGTAGTCATCTATTCGCGGTTTGAACCATTTCCGTGTTGACCAGACAGATGGGACAAGTATCGCTATCGTTATTGCAGACGGGATGATCAACAGGTATGCAGGGTTGCGGGCCAGAATGGAGTTTTGTAGGCCGACACTGAGGGTCACCAATGCGATCATCCACAAAAAAAGGGCACCGCAACCGAGTATCAACCATCTATCTTCGTATCTCGATTGCGTGGCCTCATAGGCTTCAGCTGCCAGTCTGTGGCCCTCGGACAGAGAGTCGATCAATCGGTTTCTAATATCACCTGCTCCGACTTTCGCCCGGGGTATACCGCCCTTTGGCAATTGTGGACGCAGTTGATCTTCAGCGAATCTTCTGGCTTTTATGAAATGATACAACGCCATGGGGAAGCCCGCGAAGCCATCTCCGAAGAGGAACAGTACTACAAGAAGGGTCCAACCTTCGGGCGTCGCGTCTGCTTGGTATAGTATCTCTGAATTCGCACCATCTGCTACAGCGTGGACCTTGACAGCAACCAACGGAGTGATCTGTATTGACAGTCTTCCAGGTTCCTCTGTCACTCGATACCTCGCTGATCTGAGGCGGTGTGCGAGATCTTGAAGGACTTCTTTTGGCGTCCCCGTTGCCGTGTCAAGGCGGGGAATTATGTAGAATATGAGCCCCCATAAGGTGACAAATATGAAGAATACAGCGTAGAACAGGAAATTGAGATTAGAGCCTGCATACTTCACGATGAGGGCTATTAGAGCAACATTCACAAGGGTTGCTGAGACGATTTTCAGAAGATTGTTGCGCCTCATTCAAATTCCTCTGCTACCAGCAAGAGGCTGCGGTTTAGATAGATGTTACTCCACGGCGATACATGCGATCTCGTGGATACTCTTGGTGGAAGGATGTTCCAGTCGGTTGCTCCAGGTCCCGCCCCGCAAGAAGGCCCTCTGGCATGGCACGCTGAACCAAACCTTAAATATCCACCACTCGAATCCGTGAGACGAACCCATGAAGTTTGTGAAGCTCTCCCAATCTGAATTCGAGCAGATCAGGAAACTCTACGAGGGAGTCATGTCTCAAGCCTGCTACGGTCTGTTCTTCAGAGAGGGTATGATCCTCGGCGAGGAGATGGCGAAGATAGCCTCCCAGGAGCCGGAGAAGTTCTTCGAGGTGTGCGCGAATCTCTTGCGTGCCAGAGGCTGGGTCGATAACATCGTTTTCCAGGAATCGACCGCAGTTGCCGAAGGCTCGATAGAGTCTGGACAGGCAGATGGCGCGACATGCCACAGGTTGAGGGGAATCGTCCGAAAGGTGTACGAGGCCCAGACCCACAGACGTCTTCACTGCGAAGAGATCGAGTGCGTGAGCAAGGGCGACAAGCACTGTGTGTTCAAGCTGGAACCGGTCGGGGGAGAATAGGATGGAGTTGAAGCCAGCACTCAGAGCGCTCAGGCAAAGCTGTGGTGCAATCGCATCAGCGGTCATCAGCAGAGACGGTTTGGTCATCGCGGCGGATGTCCCGGAAGGCGTATCGATGGAGACGTTCGCCATAATGTGCGCGACCCTTCTTGGAGCTGCCTCGACGGCTCATTCGGAGCTTCGAATAGGTACCCCTCTCCACGTCGTCGTGGAGGCCGAAGACGCCAAGATGGTCGTGGTCGGAGCTGGCAGGAGGGCGTTGATCGTTGCAGTGGTCGGCAGGAAGGGCGACTCCAGCATCGTTTTGAAGAAGCTGGATGAGCTGGCAGATACGATCAAGATGATCTGAGCGCCTGGTTCAATAACAGGAAAAGGGTTTTCTGAGGTTTGAGCAGAAGGTGAGACTAGCTTATGTCCAGCTCTTTCAGCTTCTCCGGGGTAGGGACGCCGTCCTTGGTCCATCCACGGGCCTTCATGTAGTCGTCGAGCATGAGATTCATCTCGTCGACCGATATCTTCGACCCCTTGGAGGGTCCATCCGGTATCGGATCCTCGAGGATCCTCGGCGGGAGCAGCCAGTCCTTTCTGGTCACGCCCTCGCGAGCGTTGAAGTTGCCCTTCATGTTGTGTATCCTCTCCCCGATCTTCAGGAGCTCATCCTCGGTGAACTTGAGGCCGGTTATCGCCTCGATGACCTCTGGCAATTTCGCGATCAGGAAGAACCCTCTCGAGAACTTGCACAGTCCGACCGAATCGTAGACGCACATGAAGTTCTCGGTCTGGGATACCATGAAGCCTTTGTTGACCGTGGAGAACCTGTCTATGCCCTCCCACTTCCAGAACTTGCCGACCAGCTCGGGCGCGTAGAACCCGGCCCTCAGATGGCAGGCGCCCCTCGTGGAGGTCATGTACGCGAGTCCGTGCCCCTTCATGCCCCTCACATCGTACGCGGGCGGCTCCATGCCCTTCGTATGGATGGCATACCTCTCGGCTCCTTTGCCGATCTTCTTCGCCGCGACCTTCACTCCGTCGGCCAAGATATCGCCGAACCCCTTCCTGTTGCCCATCATCTCTATCATCCAGGGCACGGCGTCGGAGGCGTTGTCCCATGTGAGTTTGAACCCGACTTCCTTCTCGGTGATGATCCCGCGCTGCATCAGTTCCATCGCGAACCCGACGGTGACGCCTGCAGATATCGTATCCATCCCAAGCAGGTCGCACAGTTCATTCGCCTTCGCGACGGACTCGACATCCGAATTGCCGCAAGCCCCGCCGAGCGAGTAGAGCGTCTCGTACTCGATCCCGTCGATGGCGACTCCAGCGAACTTGCCAGACTTGACCTCGAACAGCTTCCCGCACGGCTTTGTGCACGCGAAGCACGCTTTGTTCTTCGTCACGTATTTCGGCGCCCACGAGTAGGGGTCTATCCCCTCCCTCTCCTTGAAGTAGCCCTCCTGCCAGTTCCTAGTCGGAAAGACTCCCTTCTCCTTGTTGACCCAGCCAAGGAACTCGCCAGTCCCGTATTTCGTGTCCTCGATGAACGACGGCGCGGCCTCGTAGATCTTCTGGTATCTCAGTGCGATCTCGAGCAGCTTCTCCGGTTCTGCTGGCTCCAGGTCCCTGGTCCCTCTGATGACTACGGCCTTGAGGTTCTTTGAGCCCATGACTGCGCCCAGGCCAGCCCTTCCGGCCTGGCGGTCGTCACAGTCGATGCACGCGATCTTGGAGAGCTTCTCGCCCGCAACGCCTATGCAGGCGACCTTCACGTCCCAGCCGTGGCGCTTCTTCAGCGTCTCCGGGACGACTCTCGTGTCCTTGCCCCAAATGTCCGCTGCCTCGTTGATCTCGACCTTGTCGTCCTCGATGTAGATGTATGACGGCATGTCGGCCTTGCCGACTATCTCCAACGCATCATAGCCAGCATGCTTCAGCTCGGGCCCTATCGAGCCGCCCATGATGCTCTCGGCGAGCGTGCCCGTCGCTGGGGACTTCGCTGCCCAAGCAACCTTGCCGCCCGTGCCGACCGGAAACCCGTCGAAGACCCCTCCAGCCATGGCGAGGACGTTCTGGGGGCCGAGTGGGTCAGCGCCCTTGGGCATGCTGTGGTACACTATCTCGACGACGAACCCCTGGCCTCCGAGGTACTTTCGAACGTACTTCTCATCGAATGTCCTCGTGCTGGTCTTGCCCGTCGTGAGATCAATCTTGAGGATCTTGCCCATGTAGCCCTTCATTTCACTCCTCCTCCTTGAGCAGCTTCTTCACTTTCTCGTACTGTTCAGGCTTCGGCTCCTCGTAAACTATCGCCTTCATCGGGCAGAACTTGACGCATGTGGGGTCTCCGCCGCACAGGTCGCAGTTGAAGGCCTTCTCCTCCATCCGCATGACGCCGAACGGGCAGACCTCTACGCATGTGCCGCAGGCTGTGCACTCCTCCTGGTCTACGTAGACGATGCCATCCTTCTTCTTGATGGCCTCGACCGGGCAGTGCAAGACGCAGCAGTCCTCTCCGCATGAGACACAGTGTGTGCATACGGATGCGAAGTCCAGCTTGACGTTCCTTCTGTGGACCTGGAGCCTCGCGTCCGCGTGGTTGATCTTTCCTTCGTGATATATGCTGCAGGCCATCTCGCAGAATCTGCAGCCAGTGCAGTTCTCTGGGTACGGTACCAACATCTTCGGCATTCTGACTACTCTCCCTTTCAATCCGATGCGGATGTGGTAATAGAATACGGCTAAAAAAGGTGTGCGTTTGAGGGACGAGGTTTTCGAATCGCTACTTCGCTTTCCGCTTGACCTGCCTTATCTCGATTCTCTTCAGCTCGGGGCTCTTGGCCGGAATCTCCTTGTCTATCTCCGAGAGCACGACGTCGACTGCGCTTCGGACGGCGAGCAGGACCTCGCGCTCCGCCTTGTGGATCCTGATTTTCGTCTCCTCGGGGACGTTCATCTGCTTGACGGCTGCGCTCGCAGCCTGGACGATCTCCATGCCAGCGTTGACGAAGTGCGTCATCGTTTCCTTCGTCGCGAGCTTCGTCGCGATCTCCTCAACGTGCCTTTCCAGTCTCTTTGCGGCCTCGACGCTTCTTCCTATCTTTTCTCTTGCCATGATCCTCACCTTGGAACTTGACCTTGAGCCAGCCATCCTCCATATCGGCTCCGAGCACTTGCTTGTTTGCCATCGAGTGTGGGAGCGTGATGGACTTCTTGAACGCGCCTAACTGCACCGTCAAATCGTCTTTGCGTGTATATAGTTCTAGTTTCTGATCCATCGGGAAGGGCAACTTGATCGCGAGGACGCTCTTGTCATCCTCGTCATACATCTTCATCGGGGATTCCGTCGAGTAGATCTTCGTCGGGTCATCCTTGCCGAACAGTTCGTCCCCGAGTCCTTCGAGAGCCTTGATCCCGAGGACCTCCCGAGGCATCATCCTGGCGCTGATCGTCTTGAGCGGGGAGAACGCCTCGTCGATCACCTTGAGGTACTTCCTCTGTTCCTCGAGCTTGGCGTCGAAGTAGTCACCACCGAGCTCGTCAGGGACTATCCGGTTGATGACGATGCTCTCGACGGTGTATCCGTACAGACAGAGGTATGTGTAGGCCCTCTGGGTCTCGGATATCACCATCCTCTCGGGGTTGACCACAAGCCTGATCGATGTTATCTCTGGATCGGTCAGAAGATCGCGGACATAGCCGAGCCTCTCCCTGAGGTTCTCGAGGTCCTCAAGGAATCTATCCGATGGCAGAGGCGTGGAGATTATCTTGCCCACGGTCAGGCGAGCGATCTTGATCACATTTCGGACCATGTGGAAGAGCCTGTCGAAGTACCAGTTGGCGGTCTCGGGGAACGCCAGGAGACGCAGAGTATCAGCCGTCGGGGCCGTGTCCATGATCACGGTGTCGTACTGCTTGCCCTTGTGGAACTCCTCCACATAGAAGAGCGCGGACATCAACTCCATGCCAGGGAACACAGCCATCTCCTTCGCGGTGACCGCGTCCATTCCCTGCGAGGCCAGGAAGTCCGACAGGTAGCTCTGGATCTCCTTCCATCGGTTCTCGAGTTCGTACTGTATGTCGACCTCGATGCCGTCCAAGTTCTTCGCGATCTTCGCGATTCTGCCAGAAAGCTGTAACTCGAGGGCGTCGGAGAGGCTGTGAGCCGCATCAGTGCTTATGATGACAGTCTTGTGTCCGAGCGCGGCTGCCCTGAGAGCAGTCGCTGCAGCGACTGAGGTCTTGCCGACCCCGCCCTTCCCTGTGTAGATTATGATTCTCATGAGCGTGCACTTCGATGGCGGGGGAATCTGCTCCGGTCCAATAACGGTATCGCAAGAATGGTGTCGGGGACGGGGTTCGAACCCGTGACCTCCGGATGTCCTAGGAGCATCTGGTCAAGACATCTCCCTATGAGTCCGACGCTCCACCAGGCTGAGCCACCCCGACATTGATGATCTAAACTGGCGCATTGACGCCGCTTTATTCCTTGCCCTCTTCGACTGCAGGCGCGGGCTGGACTTCGGGGGCTGGGGCAGTGGGAGCCTCGGCAGGCATCTCCGGCGCAGGCGCTGGGATCTCTCCCTCAGGCGCCTCCGGCGCTTCGGGTTCCCGAGGTGCCATTATGGGCGCCTCACCAGGCTCAGGCATCTTCCCGGCCCTAACGACCTCGCTCCTGCGTATCTCGATCCTCTTGATTGGGACAATAATCTTCGACGCGTCCGATATCCTCTTGGACAACTCACCCATGATGAGCATCCGGACGAACTCGCCGATCGTGACCTCAGCTGCGGCCTTCTTCGCCTCTTCATGCATGATGTGCCTGACGGCCGTTTCCTGGGACGCCTGTATCCTCTGCTCGGACACCGCCATAGGCTTCACGCGGATCTCCCACGCATCCTTGGTCGTGACATCGACTACCATGTCCGTCTTGGTCCTCTTCCTTCGGGTGAGCCTGCGGACATAGTCGCTCGTCAGGTCGTGCCCTATGAACATCGTGTGCGCGTCAAAACCTCTGACGTCGGTCACTCTGAACTTGATCTTGATGTGCATCTTCGAGA
Source organism: Thermoplasmata archaeon (assembly GCA_022865445.1). Taxonomy (GTDB): domain Archaea; phylum Thermoplasmatota; class Thermoplasmata; order UBA10834; family UBA10834; genus COMBO-56-21. The sequence goes on from JALHSX010000116.1 coordinate 7,562, forward strand.
AATCGCCCGTGAGGTCCTGCACAGTAGCCTCGGTGATCCTGCCCATGACTCCTTCAGCGGAGTCCGAAGGGGTCTCGCCGAGCTGCATCTTGCTGAACATGTCGGGGGCGTATATCTTGTACCACTCCTTCGCCCTCCACTTGTCCTTGACTTTCTTGGCAGCAGCTCTTGGTTTCGCTGGCAACTAAATACCTCTGCTTGATTCTGAATCTAGCAGGCTCGATAACGGAATTCCGTATTAAAAGGTTGCTGTGGATAAACCCGGACGAGCACGTGCTCGCAAAGGCCATGCCAGCAACGCAGAATTCATCTCCGCCTCAGCTTCGGGTTCAGCACCTCGTCCATGGCGTATCCGACGAACGTGAATCCTAGGACGATGAAT
>JALHSX010000117.1 GCA_022865445.1 Thermoplasmata archaeon
GGCGTGACCATTACTGAGTCGAAGTCCGCCGAATCTGCAGAAGCCATCAGGAACTGGCTTATGTGGATACATGAAAAGAAGGACATGTTTGAATGCTACGAAGTCCACCCGGCAGTCAATGTCGAGGAAGCCATCGCAATGGTCCTTGGCAAGTGAACGGACGAGATTACGCAAACCCCTTTCTCTTTCCTCCCCCATGGGCTTTTCCCAAGAGGGTTGAGATGCTAGCCCGATGCGCCTTATAGTTTGAACACGCGGAGACGTCCCGGATCATGGCCCGGAGTCTACTGGTGATTGAAGCTGGGAGCTAGAATCCTCAAATCCAAATGAGAATCATGACGGTCGAATCACGTACCAACAGAGAATGGATTCATTAGAGAGACGGAGAGGCCTGGTATTTACCATCTCTTGAGCAATTCCTTCGTCCTCTCATCGTATTCTTTTTCGCTAATCAGACCCTTCTCTTTCATAGACCTCAGTTGAAACAGCTTGTCTTCAATCCTGGTAAGTCGTGGCTTGACAGGCGCGGGCGCGTGCCAGCCTTGAGCTGACGGTTCCACTTGTGGAGAATCCTGAGCACGCGTTTCCACAGGAGGCTCGATCAACACAGCTTGTTCTTTGATGTCGTGCGCCTGAAGTCCCCGTTCGGTCGGGGTGGTTCGCTTCCGCATCAGGATCACCGCAACGATCACAATCACCGCTAAGGCAATCACCGCACCAGCCGCAATTGCCAGTGTTGTAACACTACCGTCATCACCGGGGCCTAGAACAACTCTCCCATAAGAGACTGTCAAGGTCTTCTGGACAGACTTCGAAGTCGACATTGAGTCCGTCACCATCAGAGTCGCTGTATATGTCCCGTTCTCAGCATAGGTGTGGACGGGGTTCTGAGTGGAGTTCGTGCCCCCGTCCCCGAAAGTCCACGAGTAGGTGTAGGGTTCAAGCCCTCCAATCACGTGGGACATGAACTGGACCGTCAATGAGGGCTGACCAGCCGCCGAGCTGGCACTAATCCTCACGACAAGTTCTGGCACCTTCCGCTCAGTGCCAAACGCGTACCTGAGATCGTTGTTCATGTAATCGCTGTAGCTTATGTGGACAATATTCCTCGAATCTACCGCGAGAGAAGTGTCGAAGCCGACATCCCCTGAACTGTCTAGAGTGTAGTTGACCCAAGATCCGCCTTCATTGGTGGCATACTTGACGTGGCCGTTCGTGAAGTCCGTGTAATCGCAGTAACTTATGTGGATCTTGTTCTTCGTATCTACTGCGATGGAAGTGGATAGGCCGACATTTCCCGCGCTATCCAGAGTGTAGGTGGCCCAAGATCCCTCTACATTGGTGACATACTTGAGGCAAGCGTTCGTTTCATCGTGGTAGCTAATGTGAACCTTGTTACTGGAATCGACCGCGATGGAAGTGTCGAAACCGACAGCCCCCAGACTGTCCAGAGTGTAGCAGGTCCACGACCCACCTGCGTTGGTGGCATACTTGAGGTCCTCGTTCGTCCAATCGCCATAGCTTACATGGACCTTGTTGTTCGAATCCACAGCGATGGATGTGTCGAAGCCAACATCTCCTGCGCTATCCAGAGTATAGCAGACCCATGTTCCGCCTGCGTTGGTGGCATACTTGAGATCATAGTTCGTCAAATCAACGTAGCTTATGTGGACCTTGTTGTTCGAATCGACCGCGATGGAAGTGAACAGGCCCACATCCCCAATGCTGTCCACAGTGTAGTAGGCCCAGGATCCGCCTGCGTTAGTGGCGTACTCGAGGTCGACGTTCGTCCAATCGAGGTAGCTTACGTGGACCTTGTTGTTCGAATCGACCGCAATGGAAGTGGATAGGCCAACATCTCCAGCGCTATCCAGAGTACGGCAGGTCCACGACCCGCCCGCGTTGGTTGCATACTTGAGATCGCCATTCGTCCCGTCGTAGTAGCTTATGTGGATCGTATTGTTAGAATCTGCCGCGATTGAAGTGTCGTTGCCAACGTCTCCTGCACTATCCAATGTGGCATATATCCAGCTGGCGAAATCCAACGTCGTAGAGCGACTAGACGAGTCATTGGCAGGGACTATGAGGACTGCTGATGCAAGTATTGCCATCGCGACCAGTGTCATTCCGAGCGCGGTGACTGCCATTCGTCGACTCCCACCGCGGCCTATCGCCGCTCTGATTACTGTTAGCCGAATATCTGGACAAAGACCCCGAGGTCTTGTCACTCTCAGGCTCAAGACGACACTCCTCGAGATGATTCTCTTTCGTCGCTCATTCTCCGCGCCCGAAATCCCGAACTGGAGAGGGCATCACGTCCTTTCGAGTATTTCACAGAATCGCCCTGCCTGGAAACAGGTGGTAGAAGCCCAATAGTAGACGCCAGGGGATTCGCTCAATAGAGGAGCTAGCAGACCGGTGGACTCACACACATTGACCAACCCATCACTCTCCTCGGAGGTGAATGCGATTCCTATGCTTTCGGATTTGCTATTCCCTATGGGCTTTTCCGAGGATCGTGGTGGACCTTGTGGGATTTGAACCCACCAAATTGACTGGCTCGACCTGAAGAGGCACAAGATCGTCCGTTTATCGCGTCTTTGGAAGGCGAGTGGAAACCCGATCTAAACCCATTTCCTTTTCACCTCCATGATCTTGCATTATGGCAAACACAGGCCGACGCCTGTCGATAGCTGAGATGGAAACTCCCAAGTACAACGTAACACGATTCACCATCTTGCCCCGATGATGGTTCGAGGGGGAGGTGAAAGAATGGGAATGAAACAGAAGCTTGACGTCCTTGTAGTGACACTGATAGCCACTGTTATGATGGTCGTACTGGGCCTGATCTACTTCGTTCTGACGCTACTTGTAGTAAAAGCAGCGGCAAATATACTGTTCACAGACGAACTCAGCGCCAACTGGGGTACACTGGCCGCGGCCCTCGTCACGGGAGCCGTCATAATTGCCGGAGCCTTGGAGAAGAAGAAAGACTAGAGCGTCAATCTTCTCCGACGAAACCCTTTCCTCCCCTATGGGCTTTTCCTTCCGTTTGAACATTAATACATTCCGTGAAATTAAAATGTGCGAGGGCCCGGATATTGGCCCGGAATCTACCGGTAGTTAAAGCTGGATGCTATACTTACCAGTACAGAATGCGAGGATCTCGTGCTCCATTTCTTGCCGGTAGATAATGGCGTCGGATTTCTTCCTCTATGGGCTTTTCCGAGCGATTCCTGCCGATGACGGTTACATGAACGGCAGCGGTCGAGAGTTCTGCTACCCCGCACCCCGTTGGACAAGCGCGGCACCGATTATGGATGCGATGACCTCAATCAGCTTTATTGTCAGAATGTCTGGAAGCTTGCCAGTCCTTGTTCCCGATATCTCAATCCAACCGAGGAGTCTGCCATTGACGCCCTGTATCCATATGTCGATGTAGTCAGCCTCCAAGCTGTCGGATGGCGAGAGCCGGCGCATTCCGAGAAGCGCCGCACGGTCATATGATCCAATCTCGTCGTTCTTGTATGGCAAGTCTTCTGCCAGGTACAACTTCGAGATATTCCCGATCATCGTTCCCTTATATTCCGTGTCATCCGAGAATTGCTTCTCCGTGTAGGCCAGCTTCTTCTCGGTGGCTTCAGTTCCTTGCCTGAAACCAACGAGAACCTGATATCTGAACAAGCCGTCGGAAGCGCTCTTGAGGCCGATGCTCACGTTGGCAATTCCAAGCTGTTTTTGGATGATAGTAGCGGCATCGAAAAGGAGTGCGTTCAAATCCATCTGCGGCTTCTGGAAATGGGAGAGCAAGGAGAGAATCCCTTCCAAGGCTCTCTCGTTCTTATCCTTTGCGCCGTGTAGGTAGTCGAGATTCATCTTTAGCGCAATTTCGTTGTGGTCGACTCTTGTGGGTGGCCTTACGTACGACTTGACGGTCTCTCTGTTGATTGCGACAAGAGGCTTTCTGCATCCGGAGCAGGTTGAAGAAGTGATGGGGTTTTCAGCCCCGCAATTTCGACATTTCATCGCCAATCCCCTCCAGCTGGTATTGTCCTTCCTCCCCTATGGTCTTTTCCGAGTGGGGTCGTATGGGACAGTTAACGATTTGTAAGGCTTCCTCTTCCGCTCAGGTTCCAGTGCGTGCTGGATCGTTGACGAGAACAATCCTATAACGCGCTTTCCCTTCCTTCACCTTGCGAATCGCCTCGTTCACCTGCGACATTGGCATTAGCTCGACCTTTGGCTTGATGCCTCGCTCTTGGGCGAACGCGAGCATCTCTCTCATCACCATCCGGCTGCCAAGCAAAGATCCTGTGATCGACAGCTGATGAACCACCAGCTCCAGTGGCTCGAACGCCACAGGGACAGTGGAGAACCCAATCATGACGAACTTTCCATTGTTCCTAAGGGTGTTCAACAACCGTGTCCAATCGATGCCACTGTGGCCTGTATACAGAAGCATATCGAGGCTGAGATTCATATTGCGTAGACCAGCTTTGTCCTCGGTGGCAACAAAGTGGTCCGCGCCAAGGGCCAGAGCTTGTTCCTCCTTGTCCGGCGATGACGAAATGGCCGTGACCTCGCAGTCGAGAGCATGCGCGAACTGAATAGCGAGATGGCCCAGACCGCCCACGCCGACTATGCCGACTTTTGGCTTGTGTCCAGTTGCGGTCGATCGAAGCGGAGAGTAGACACTGATTCCCGCGCAGAGGAGCACCGAAGCGAACTCGGAGGGCATCGAGGCGGGCAGCGAATATGCGAAGCGGCTGTCCACCGTGATCGAGGACGAGAAGCCGCCGTAAGGGGACCACGCTGCAGCTTTGTCGATGTCTTTGCATAGTTGTTCCTCCCCCTTCGAGCACCACTCGCACTCCATGCATGAACGACCCTGCCACCCGAAGCCGACACGATCGCCCTTCCTCAGACCAGTAACTTCGGAGCCAATTTCAGAGACATGACCAACGATCTCGTGGCCGGGCACGAACGGAAAGGCGGTGATGCCAAAGTAATCGTCGATCCCATGGATGTCAGTGTAGCAGAGACCGCAGTGGGTAACAGCAACTCGAACGTCATGATTCTTCAGTTTCGGCGGCTCGTAGTTGAACTGCTCGAGTTCCTGTCCCTTCGCCATGGCCGCGTATCCCAAGACTGCCGATTTCAATGGAACCACCATACTGGGACCTCGTATCGCCTTTCCCCCCTATTCGCTTTTCCAAGAATCAAGGTGGACCCTGTGGGATTTGAACCCATCAAATTGACTGGCTAGACATGAAAAAGTACAGATAGGGTCGTTTGTCGCGTCTTTGGAAGGCGACGGAAAAACCGACCTAAACCCCTTATCTTTTCTTACCGTTCCAACTTGTGCGACTCTTCCGTTCTTTGTGTGGCTTGTAGACCACTTTGAGAGTGACCGGCTTGATATTAGCACAAGCCGGCAGAAGATGGTTCAGAACCTGTTCTGCGGTCGGATGATGAGTTTGACCTTCTGGACCGATCTGCTTCCAGCCAGTTTTGTCCTTGAGCCATCTCCAAGTTCGGCCGTGTTTGGTCGTGATGTAGATGATATAATCTGTGTTCTTCATCGTCTTCCATCCTAGATTGGTAGGGTCGTCCTTTCCCTATGATCTTTTCCGATGCTCAAGCCCCTTCCGTTTTGATTCTATTTCCAGACTCCCTTCTTGAAGCAGTCTTTGCAGTAGAACATTGTCGTTTCCATTCCCGAAAACATTGCTTGATGTCTTACGGACGTACTTGCCTCTTCCTCA
>JALHSX010000118.1 GCA_022865445.1 Thermoplasmata archaeon
CGCCAGCAGCAGTTGCTCCGCACCAGAGACTTCGCACTCGCAGTAGTGCCTCACAGCCTCGTTCATCGAATCGGAGCCGGCAACCTCGTCGAGGACGGCATAGGCGAGGAATGTGAGGGCCGTGAGCTTCTTCGAGTCTATGTCGGGGCGGTATATTGGCCGTTTGTTGGTCCGGGATACGTTCTTGACGATGCCGTGCCTGAGAAGGACCGATATCCCCCTCCTCACGCTCGGATCAGACAACTCTGTCAGCTGCACCAGGTCCTGCTGCGTGTAGTCCGAGTAAGGGTCAGCCACTATCTCCTGCAGCACCCTGAGCTCTGCCGTGTCTCCGAACATGCCGCCAAACGGCTTTCCGAGGCCGACCGCCATTGCCTTTGGCAGCTGTATCTCGCCCTTCGCTGTCATTGTGTATCGCACTCCGTTCATCGTCCTTCGCCTAGCGCGCAAGTCATACATAAACTTTTGTTTATCGTAACTTTTCTTTTGTTTCAATGGGTTGGGCGTGGTGCGGGACCTCGATGCCATAGACACTCGCCCAATCGTCCGCCCAGGACAAATCCTTCAGCCAGACGACCTTGCCTCCCCGGCTGGACGCCTCGCATATCCTGTCGGATTCCCATACGCGGATGGAATCATCCGGCTCGAGCCCTAGATGGCGCAGCTTCTTCAGGCAAGTCGTCAGGTTCTTCGCTGCCCCCGTTCCTCTTCAGCCATGCCAGGAACTTCGCTCCCTCTAGTCCTGGATCCGGTCCCTCTGAATCGGTTCCGCCAGCGCACATGACAGATCACTGATCGGACTCGCGCTAATGGTCATTCTTCGTAGTACAGTGAAACTACTTTCCGCACGGCCGGCGCACAGTGCGAACTGAAACCAGCATCCTAAACTCCTCGACCCCTTGCTCTGCTATTCTCCCGAAAGGTCATGTCAGCACTTTCATGTCTTGATGCCGGTCAGCTCCCAGCGAAAAGCCGGTGGCAGACTCAGGCCAGCATGAACTCCCTGCGCGATATCCCGACCATGACCACTCCCACAACTGCCCCGCACAACAACACTAGCTCTATCAGCGCCCAGACAGGGAGGATTAGGATGAGCAAGCCCGACAGCAGGGCAAAGATGCCCAATATGCCTCCCACCATCGCGAGCCCCCATCTCAGCCTCTGCATGGCGAAGATCCCGCCCGCGAAGGCGATGATTATGAACACGAACCTCAGCCCCTGACAGACCACGAGGCTGGAAACCACGCCTTTCAGCTGCGGATTCTCCCTCAGCAGCTGGTCGTAGTCGGCCAGCCGGGTCATCTCCCAGCTTATTGCGATCGTGAACACGGCGTCTAAGAGCGCGAAGAACGCCGCCATCATTATCAGGGCGCCTCCCACGCCCGCCCGTGCCGTCCTGTGCGCAGAGCCGGGGTAGTCGATGTAAGTACGGTCGTAGTACTTCTCGCGCTTCTTCTCATTCTTGATTTCCTTTATCGCAATCGAGCCCAGCGGCTTCCCACAGCCGGAGCAGAAGGGCGCATCGAGATCGTTGCGCGTCTTGCAGAGCGGGCATTCCTTCGAAGGTCCAGTCGGCTTGCTCTTAGGCCTCAGAAGACTCCCGCAGATCTTGCAGCGCTCCGCGTCCTCGAGGTTGTGAACGCCGCACTTAGGACAGTCCATTCCATTTCCCGGGAGATAATGGCGAATCAAGGCTTATGTTCTTTTTGAGGGATTCCGACGAGGGAATGCCGCTTCCGGCCACGGGGTCTCATTGTGCAAAAAGGAGAAATGAAAAACTCGAACTGGTTTGTGAATATGAGGAGAAGGGTTTTCAAGGGTTTAAAAGAGGAAGTGAGTTTGCTCACTTCTTCATTATCTTCATCCAGCCGCCGCTCTCGTAGACTGCTAGTCTCCTCTTGCCGAGAGTGGTCTTGAACTCGTCCCAGTCAATGATCTCCAGGCGGGAGTTCCTGCCCTTCGTGAACTGGATTCCGTTCGTGCCCTTTACGCGGCCTGGTTTTATGCCCTTCTTCTTTGCGATTTCCATCGCCTTGTCGACACTTATCGGTTCCATAACCATCTTTTTCATCCCTCCTTGCGCTTCTGGCCATGCCATCCAGGCACAGTCCAGATGTGTATCACGATGGATGGTATTTAATGATTTGCGTATGCTGGCTCGGTTTTTCGGGGTATCTGGCTATACGCGGAGAGTCGTCATGTGCCGTCATGGCCAGTATTGCTGGCTCTGAAAACGCCTCGATCCAGAAGTCCGACGGGCCTTCGTTTCTCGCTGAGCCAGCGCACAAACGTATGCATCCGTGTATGCATTGCCCATTCCTGGTCGAGAGGTTTGAAATACGATGAGCATGCACGTTATAGTGACACCGAAATGCGACGATCGTTTCTCCATCGCACATGTGCCATGGGGGACCCTCGCCCTTGTTCCGGTGAAGGGAGGAAATAGAAAATGGAGCGAGAGTTCAGCGTGAAGCTGGCGAACAGACCGGGGGAGCTCGCCCGGATGACGGACGCCCTACACAAGGACGGTGTGAACATCAGAACGATCTCCACCGAGCCGCATGCGGAGGTCGTCCGCATAGTCACCGCGGATCCTGACAAGAGCCGAGAAAGCCTGCGGCGTGCAGGCTTGGAGTTCTCCGAGAGGAACCTGCTTGTGGCGAAGTTGAAGGACGAGCCAGGAGAGCTTGCACGGATCTCAGGAGCTTTGGCAAGGGAAGGCGTCAACATAGACGCTGCCTACCTGCTCGACAAGGATTCGAAGCACGTGCATGTGGCGTTTGCCGTCAGCGACGAGGAAAAGGCGAAGAACATACTGAAGCTGTGAGATTCCTGCTCATGGCGACAACAAACCACTTCCAGCCTTTCTTTCTGATAGATTGTACAGACTGATCTGAGAAAAATACGAAAGGGAAAGGGTTTTTGCTGGCTCGGATCACGACGCTCTGCTCATGACGTCATCGTTGCCTTCGCTTCCAGCAGCAGTCCTGTCGCCTCGTTCAGGGTTACCACCATCGAATCGAGGGACGCCTGCAGGTTCCCGACAACAGACTGGTAGTGCAGAGTCAGCTGATCGATCTCAGTCGTGTAGTCCGTTATCCCAGCGGCCTTCTTGTCGACCAGGGACTGGTACTCCGAGTAGAAGTCCTCCACATATGCCAGACGACCGTCAGCCCAGAACAAGTCCGCTCTCGATGTGTCATCCCACCTGTCTAAGTCGAGATACTGGTAGACCTCGAAACTGACAAGCCTTCCCGTGTACATCCCGTAGACCCAAGACAGCCACATCAGCCCGCCATCGATGTCCCCTAGCCTCAGCTGCTTGATGCCCTCTCTGAA
>JALHSX010000119.1 GCA_022865445.1 Thermoplasmata archaeon
AACGCTCTTTTCAGATGAACGCCGGCTCCCTCAAGTGTGGGTCGGCTGCTCAGGATTCTTGAGACCGTTCTTGGTTCCTTCATGATATCACATTTGTCGCCTGAGCATATGAGGATTCCGCCTCAGGCCCTCGCGTAACGCGGTCGCTGAGGCGCATTCCCGGTATCTACCTGACGGCTAACTAAGGTTTCTCGCAGATTTTCACACCTTGTGCCTCAAGCTCAACAACCTTGAGCCAGAACAACGCGAGGAGCGCATTCACCTGTGCCTGGACAGGGGTGCTATGCCCGCTCTCTGCGTTCTCGGCAAGGGTCAGGGCTTTCTCCATGGCTGCCGAGCTCTTCTTCTCAGGGTTGTCCTTGCTGTACCGTGACATCCTTCATTCACCTCCGTATTCAGCTACATTGATAGGTCTCCATGCTAAGAATATCTTCGTCCCCCGGATAGGGAGGAGCGAGGGAAGGTGCTTGGTTCCATCAACGGCCAGCTGCCGCTGCGTGTCTTTTCACTCATACGCTGGGTTCGATTTGGGAGCGTACCCAGTCAACTATTAAGTATCAAAGAATGCTACGTATGCCCACTCGGAGAGATGACTTGGCCAGGAGCAGCGGGAGGTATAAAGGGCGAAGGAGCAACGAGCCGAAGTTTCACCCCCCTAGTGAGAGCGACAGGACGGCAATGCTGAACCTTGGCAGGATCACGACTTTTAGGTACGGGATGAGGGAGATCATGAGCCACTACGAGATCGACGAAGCAACATCGTCTTCCTTGATCGCAAGTGTGATCGCAAAAGGTTCCCGGATGTCCATCAGTTCTGCACGAGACTTCGTTCGTGACCAAGAGAAGACAGGCATGTATCCGAAAGCAGTCACGGACGAGATATGCGATCTGCTCGAGAAGTTCGCAAGATATCGCTGAGATCTCTCGTACATACGGCTTTTGCATTGACTGGCCAGAGTGGTTCCAGATTCCATTGCGACTACCGCAGGTCATTCTCTGACCGTCTAAGACCGAGTCTGTTTAACTGATAATCAAAAGAATCATGAAATGGTTTGCTTGTTTGAACGAATAATTCATGAAAATGAACTATGCTCAGAACGTGTCTCTTCGTGGGGGTCTGTGCTTGTCGAAGCAACCGCGGCAGTATACAGGCCTTCCCTCTGTCGGCTTGAAGGGTACCTCTGACTCTGCGCCACAGTCGGAGCACTTGATCTTGTGCATCTCCCTGGGGCCTGAGTCGTATCTGCGGCTACCGCCACTGTTTTGGCCGTAACTCATTACTGATCTCTCCTTTCTTGCGAGAGCACCGATTGCACTCATCGCAAGACTGTCTAACTGGTCTTACTACTAGTAGTCATCCATGTAACCCATGTATCGAGAAATCAAATGTCTGGCAGTACAATCACGTCGAGTTGCATCGCCCCATGCTAGATGTCTGTGCTTCCATTTGCGTTTCTTGGATCATGCAGTTGCCTGGGCCTTCTTGAGGTCCAGGACATAGATCATCCCGGTGGAGTCCACGTTGCAGAAATACGACGTGACGTTGTCGTGGAAGGTCCCCACCCTCCTGAACCCGTACTTCTCGTAGAACTGCCAGTTGCTAGTCTTATCGTCGGTGTAGACCGTCACAAGTGTCGAGCCCGCATCCCTGGCGGTGTGTAGGAATCTATCGATCAGCATACCGCCGATCCCCTTCCCTCTGTGCTTGGAGTCCACTATGAACAGTCTGATTTCCGCATCCGATCGCGGCATGTTCACCTTGAGCTTCAGCTCGGTCAACAGCAGGGTCCAGAAGAGGGCCAGGATCCCCGGAGTCTTTCTGTATTTTCCTACGACATACTTCGCCAACGTCGGAAGCTCCCCGAACAATGACCCTGGAACCGCTACCTCTCCGCGGTATTTGTCTATCCTTCCAAAGAGAAAACCGACCACACCCTGCGAATCGTATGCGATTTCCGTCCAGTTGGCGTTCATCAGGGACGACTCTATGTAACCTTCCATGCCCCAAGATACCTCAATCTTGGCAGCCAGGTCCGACCCAGGAGGCCAAGCTTCCTCCGCCAGCCTTGTGCAGGCCCTGAGGTCTTCCGGGGTATACCTTCGGAAGGAGATACCCTGCTGCCCGGTTGTCTCTGCCATGGATGTCAACCCCTGTCGCAATCGAAGGAGGCGCCCTTCTTGTTCACTTCCTTGCCATCAGTTCCTTCTCGTGATTCCTGATGATGTCGTTTCCTTGCTGGAGAACCGATCGATCCAACTGCGGGACGCTGTGTTCCTTGAGGAGCCTAAGTGCAATCTCCCTGGCTTCGGCGACCATTGACCTGGAGATCGTTTTCTCAAACCTGCCCTTGACAGGGTCTCTCATGATGATTTCCTTCTTGAAGTTCCTCGCCGTGTGAATGTTCGTCAGGAAAGTGTTCCCATGTCCTACCTGCCTGATCACGTCGAGGGCCGCGGTGTTCTTGCTGATCTCGAACGGGGTCATGTGCAACCGTACGTTTTCCCAAACATACGCATCGATCACTTCTTGTTCGAGCGCCATCCCTTTTGCGTTGTCCAGCGCTCCGATGCCTCCTTGCATGTCGGTTCCAGACATCGTGCTCAGGGCGATGCCCATTGTTTCGCTGAACGTGTGTGGGAACCCTGGTTCTTCTGAGTCGTTCAACCCCCAATCCCCGACCATGCAGGGCAGGCCATATCTCTTCGCCATTTGGGCCAGTCCGGATGCAATCAGTGGCTGGTTGACGCTCTCGTAGTTGATCATCCCGGTCATCATGTTGACTGGTGTGGACGAAGAGCAGTAGATGGTGCGCGCGCCCTTGCTTGCGGCCTGGCCTATGACGAGGCTGGCGAGGTTCTCCGAGTTCGCATTGACGAGCGTGCCAGCCATGGTGACCGGAGCAGTTCCGCCAGAGAGAGACATTGTCATTGTCGTTACGGCCACACCTGCCTTCGCGAATTCCACCAGCGCCTCGACCGCGTCGCGCTCGAACATCAGGGGAGCGATCGAACAGTGTATCACCGTGAAATGGGGTTTTTTCTTGAGCTCTTCCTTGCTCCCCGCGATCAGTGCTCCGAGCTCAACCTGCTTCCGCGCGTCCTCAGCGTTGAAGATCTCCACTCCTTGGACGTGTTTCGTTGTGTTCTGGAACGCGGTCCACAGCTCGTGCAGTCCATGGGTTTGCGAGGGCGCTTCAGTCGCCGTAAGGGACGTCTGGACATAGTCTGCCCCAGTCAACGCGTCTGCGAGTCTGACCAGGTCTGCAATGTCTTTGACAGTCGAATCGCGCTTCTTTCCGGTCTTGATGTCGACTATGTATGTTCCCAGCCCTGAGGTGCCGACATACGGCCACGAGCTGACGGGAATCCTCAGATTGTGTTTCGGATCCCTCCCATGGAGAGTCATCTCCTTCGGGACGGTTCTTAGGGCGTCTTTGACCAGGCTTTCGTGGATCTTGACGATCTGAGTCTTGTGGTCCACGCTGGCTCCTGCCCTGTCCAGCAACTTCAGGACGCTGTCACTCTTCACCTTGACTCCGATAGTCTCGAGACATTCCACGCTCTGTTGGTCAATCAGATCTTCCTCGCCCTTATCCAAGAACTTCACGCGCGCGACTGCCATTTGAACACCTCCTCAGCACTCGGCTGAGCTTGTCGGCACCCCGAGGCGGAGGAATATGAAAAGGATTTCCCTCGCTGATCGGGCATGAGGGGGTGATGGAGTTCGTTCTTTCGCGCTTTGGGCCACAAAAGGATTATCATCACGATCAGCATCCGAAGTCACAGCGTGTCCTTGGGAGGAATGAATATTCGGAAGATCGAGCGTGCGAGAATAAGGAACCTGCTGATCAGAGAAGAGAAGCGGTTCGCGAAGGAGCACCCTCTATCAAGGGAGCTTTTCAAGCAAGCTCAATCCGTCCTTGTGGCGGGCGTGCCCATGAACTGGATGATCAGATGGGCCGGCTCCTTTCCGATTTTCGTCGAGGAAGGACACGGGGCGCGCGTCACCGACGTGGACGGCCACAAATACCTGGATCTCTGCCTTGGGGACACGGGTTCAATGTTCGGGCACTCTCCGAAAGCGGTGGTGGACGCGGTGCGGGAGCAGGTGGGCAAAGGAATCACGATGATGCTCCCGACCAGAGATTCGATATGGGTCGGTAAAGAGCTGGGTCGGCGCTTCGGCCTACCATACTGGCAGATCGTGATGACCGCAACGGACGCGAACAGGTATTGCATCAGGTTGGCGCGCATGGCTACCCGGAGAAAGAAGATACTCGTCATGAATGGCTGCTACCACGGAAGCGTGGACGAAGCGCTCGTCTCTCTGGAGAAGGGCAAGGTTGTCCCTAGGAGCGGCAACATCGGAGCGCCTGTGGATCCCTCACTGACGACGAGGGCTGTTGAATTCAATGACGTCAAGGCTCTGGAGAAAGCTCTGAGGCGAGAAGATGTCGCTTGCGTCTTGGCGGAGCCGGCGATGACGAACCATGGGATAATCCTTCCCGACAAGGGTTATCACGACGAGCTCAGAGAACTCACGCAGAAACATGGCACGCTGCTCGTGATTGACGAGACACACACTCTATGCTGCGGCACCGGAGGCTACACGAAGGAATATGGCTTGGAGCCGGATGTGATTACGATGGGAAAGCCTATAGCAGGCGGCGTCCCAGTCGCGGCCTATGGCATCAGCCAGCGTGTGAACGATATGGTCATCGATCGGATCCTCGATGACGAGGATGAGAACGGCATCGGTGGAACACTTTCGGGGAACGCCCTCGCTATTGCGGCCATGAGGGCAACATTGCAGAAGGTCTACACGGAGACCAGTTTCGAGAAGATGATGCC
>JALHSX010000120.1 GCA_022865445.1 Thermoplasmata archaeon
ATGGAAGAAATACAAGGGAGGCCGAGGTGTGATTGGCGCTGCAGCTGCGATGTCCTGGCGACCTAGAGACCGAACCTGGGAAGTGGTCGCTTATCGGTCGCCCGCGCGCTTCGGCACACCAAGGGACATCGATTCGAAGAGCGTCATCGCAATGGATAAGTCGACGCGGATGACGTTCAACAACTACGACTATGAGAACGATCACATCGCGATCGCACCCGGCTCGCCTTGCCCGATTCTCTTCGGCATCAGAGGCGACTCTGCGGGTGAGCTGCTCAAGGCGAGGCCTATGATCAAGGGGGAGCGGCCAGACAAGTGGCTGCTGTTCATGACGAATCAGGCAACCGAGGACCACATAGTCGCTCGCAGAATAGCGTCGCTCAGACCACGAGACTCCGCCCGAATCAAGGCGAGAGTCGTTTCGCGCCCCGTAACGATTCCGGGGAAGCACGTGATCCTGCGGGTCTCGGACGGAACGGAGGTCGACGCCGCATTCTATGAGCCGTCGAGAGGATTCAGAGACATCGCGCGGGCACTCATCCCCGGGGACGAGATAATTCTGTACGGATCCGTTCGAGAGACACCCCGGAGCCTGAATGTCGAGAAGATGCAGGTCCGCCTTCTCGTCAGAGACGTTAGGAAAGTGCACAACCCCATCTGCAAGAAGTGCGCGAAGAGCATGGGGTCTCTTGGCTCTGGGCAGGGCTTTCGGTGCAAGAGATGTGGCGCCAAAGCACCTCCTGCCAAGGCCGAGTACAAGTCATTCCACCGATCGATCAAGACTGGCTGGTACGAACCCCCGGTCGCCTCTCGCAGGCACCTTCACAAGCCTATACGGCGAATGTCGAGGGTGAACATAGACAATCTATAAGTATCCTCAGGCAAATCATCCGTCCAGACATCAGCACAACCGTTGTTTCAGTGCTGGGCGTGTGAGCAGCGATGAAGGAAGCAGTCATTGTCAGCGCCACCAGGACACCCATAGGGAAGTTCGCTGGCGGCCTCAAGGATCTGAGCGCCCCGAAAATAGGTGCGATCGCAGTTAGAGAAGCAGTCCGAAGGGCCGGGCTGGAGCCAAAGGATGTCGAGGAATGCATCATGGGCAACGTCATCTCGGCAGGTCTCGGCCAGAACCCCGCAAGGCAGGCCGCCCTATGGGGTGGATTGACTGACGAGGTGGCCGCTCTGACGATCAACAAGGTATGCGGCTCTGGGATGAAGGCAGTCATGCTTGCAGCAGATTCCATTCTCGCCTGCAAGCAGCAAGTCATCGTCGCTGGCGGCATGGAGAGCATGACTAACGCCCCTTACCTCCTCGAGAAAGCCAGGTTTGGCTACAAGCTGTTCGACTCATCTATAGTCGACGCTATGGTCAGGGACGGCCTCTGGGAGGTCTACAACAACTTCCACATGGGGAACACAGGTGAGATCGTTGCCCAGAGGAACGGCGTCACGAGAGCCGACGCGGACAAGTTCGCCCTTTGGAGCCACCAGAAATCCGTGAACGCCATCAAATCAAATGCGTTCAAGGATGAGATAGTTCATGTGGAGATCCCGTCCAAGAAAGAGGTTTCGATATTCTCGGTTGACGAGGGCCCTAGGGAGGACACCACGCTCGAGGCGCTCGCGAAGCTCAAGCCCGTCTTCAAGAACGACGGAGTGC
>JALHSX010000121.1 GCA_022865445.1 Thermoplasmata archaeon
CAATATGTAATTCCCTCCAGCTCTTCGGAGTACAAATAGGTGTCAACTACGGATTGACACCCTATTTAAGGATCCAATGTAAGCCGCTTGACACCTGGACCTACGAGGCATCTCTTGGTCAAGTCTGCATTTAGGGGAATGCAGACCTAACCCTGGCTCCTCAAGTCGAGAGAATGAGTCTCCAGAGTGGGAGCATGTTGACCGCCACGCCTCCTACCTCCATGCTCCCCTGCCGGTTCCTGGTGACAAGGAAGGCCTCGCTGCAATCGTGAACCTCACAGAATCTGACCAGGCCTTTCGCGTCCGATCTGTATATGCTGCTCTGATACTTCACCTCTATCGGGATCGGCCCGGACCTCGAAGGAAGGACCATGTCAACCTCGTTCCCTTGGGGATCGCGCCAGAAATAGACTTGTGAGGTCCTCGACAGATGGTTGAATGCGGCGGTCTCCGCAAGACTGCCGAGTTCCTGGCTCCCCACTGACTCGTCAAGTCCAAGGAGCGAGCTTATAAGTCCGTTGTCCGTCAGATAGGCCTTCTTCGATGACCGCGCCTGTTTCACCATGCTCTTCGTGTGGTTGTAGCAGGTCGACATAAGCATCGCACGTTCCAGGACTGACAGGTACTTCGATGCTGTCTGTGCTTTCATTCCGATGTCAGGCGCGATGTTCGCAATCTCGAATCTCTGTGAGCTTATCGATGCCAGTATCTTCAGGAGGTGCATCATGCTTGCCGGATTGCCGATGTCCTCCGTCTCTGGAAGATCATGGTACACGACTCGCTCTAGGACTGATTGTCGGATGTACCTGTGAACCTTCGAGATCGGGCGCATTGCGACAGTCTCTGGATAACCCCCTCTGATGAGATATTCGGTCAGTGCATCTGTGATCTCTTCCTTGATGAGCATGAATGACGCTGGCATCTTGGATCTCGACCAGATGGGCGGCAAGCGTGGTGACTCGATCCCTCTGAACCTGAGGTACTCGCGGAACGAAAGTGTCGGGACAGAGACATCGAATGCCCTCCCCGCAAGGCTCTCGCCCATTCCCCTCCTGATCCCAAGCGAAGAAGAGCCCGATGCGAGTATCTTCACGTTTGGCTGCGTCTCATAGATGCGCTTGAGCATCGTGGACCAGTCATGGATGAATTGGATCTCGTCGAGGAACAGAAAGGCTCTGGCATTCTTCGACGGTTTGGCCGGAATCACGTGGTTGAGGAAATACGACACGACATCCTCGAGGACGGTGTGTTCTCTGCTGAGCACCTCGTCGAACGAGAAGTAGAGGATGTTCCTGGGATTGACGCCTTTGTCGAGCCGCTCCCGCATCGCCTGGATCATCGCTGTGGTCTTCCCTGACCTCCGCGGACCTGTGACAAGTACAATTTGCCTGTCGTCGATGTATTTCGCGATTTCCTTCGAAGCATCCCTCGAATAGATCTTGCCGACGCCCTCGAGAAGACCATCGCCTTTCCAGTGCGGGTTAGAGACCGTCATCTGCCTGATGAGCTCTTCGTTCACGCCCAATCAATGTAATTTCGAATTTATAATGATTTCTAATAAGTCTAAAATTAATGTAGTCAACTCTCTTGAATGAGGCTCTTTGTCAAGCCAAGATGCTGCAGCTTGAAGTGACCCACCATTGATTTCTGAATGGCGATAACAAGAGGCAAGGCCTGTCTGTCCATATTGTAGTATGATGCAATGTTTGTATGTCACTATTGTGTACTATGATACAATCTGGTCTTGGATGTGATGTGTTGCTAATGCAGCGGGATGCAAACTCCCCAGAACCTGACCCTCATCATGAAATAGAACAGCGTGAATCCGCTGCACGAACGTTGCATGCGTGTAATAGGGTTATATATCCGGGGAGGGCTTGGAGAATCAGAGGAGGTCCAGTTCAGTGTCCAAGACCATCGAAGTCGGAGATGTCATCGGCCCTGAAGGACACTGGGTCGTCGTCGTCCGTGGCAAAGTCATTGCGACGAGTGACGACCTTCAGAAGATGCTCAAACTCGCCGAGAAATACCCCTCACCGGACACATTGGTGACAAGGGTCCTCTACCCCCAGGCGTCCTTCTTCTAGGTGGTCGGATATCACGAAGCTCCTCGACTTCTCGTTCAGCTACAGAAGAAACATCGTTCTCGATCCTGCAACGAGGAGCCCGGTTCTAGATCCAGATTCTTACCCCTACATATTCAGAGAATCGACAGAAATGCTAGAAATGTAGGGGTAGACATTCTTTTCCACTCTTGCTGCATGTAACGAGAATCCTTACGATGAGGGGCCGCGTGTTGGACACTCGGTCATGATCAACTGCGATGATTGTCAGAAAGGATCAGACTAGGAGGATCAGATACTGGGCCGCGATTCATGGGTTCTCTGTCAGCGCGCCTACCTTGAGGCGATCAAGAGCTACTACGCGATGAAGACTCTGCAGACCATGGAGCGAGGTTTCAGGACGATACACGGAGCGTTCGTCGAGTTGAAGAAGAAAGGCAAGGTCAGCACGACGAACCCTCGGAAGTTGACCAAGGATGACATTGCTGCTTTCCTGGAATGGATGAGGACGAGGAAGACCCGGCACGGCATCAGCCTCGCACATGCCACTCAGGCCAACTACCTGAACTACCTTAACGGATTCCTGCAGTTCGAGAACAACGGGGTAATCGATCAGATGAGGAAGTTGCACTACGTTCGCTTCCCTCAGAAGGTATCTACCGAGGTCATGGTACTGCCTGAATCGCGGGTCGAGGAACTCCGCTCGAAATTGAGGACGATGCCGGGGTACGAAGGTGCTGTAGCGCGG
>JALHSX010000002.1 GCA_022865445.1 Thermoplasmata archaeon
TAGCGTTTTCTCCGGAAGGCGCGCACATTAATGGGACCGCTGGTGCTAAATCAGAGGAAGGAGAGGTCAACGGTAGGTCAGTATGCCCCGAATCTCCTGGGCTACACGCGCGCTACAAAGGACAGGACAATGGGCTCCAATGCCGAAAGGCAACGGCAATCCCGAAACCTGTCCGTAGTTCGGATTGAGGGCTGTAACTCGCCCTCATGAAGCTGGATTCCGTAGTAATCGCGAGTCAACATCTCGCGGTGAATATGCCCCTGCTCCTTGCACACACCGCCCGTCAAACCATCCGAGTTGGGTCCAAGTGATGTTGTCTCTTATTGGGACGATAGAACTTGGGTTCAGCAAGGGGGGTTAAGTCGTAACAAGGTATCTGTAGGGGAACCTGCAGATGGATCACCTCCTACGCAATAACGGAGGGGAACTACCCCTCCACCAAAACATGGTGGGGTTCCAAGCACCAAGGACAAAGCACTCTATCATCGAACGTCCAGCGATATTTTTTCTTCAAATCGACGATTCAGCGTTAGCCTGAGCTCCGGAATTAGTTCAAGTGACTTCCCACGCAGGAGAGTCAAAAAGAAAGAGAATTGGGAAAGGGGTTTGTCGCGCAAGAAAGGCTTCTTCCTGGTCATCATAAGGATCAGACCGAGAAGCGCGAACGACCACGGTGATAAGCGCGAGGTTCACCATGCACGACAGTGAAGCTCCATTTTCCGCCTCTTTCGAGATTTCGTCGAAAAACGTACAACATCCAAATTCGCCTAAGAGAAGAATAATCGAAACGATGCCTCAGAGAATCAACAGATTTTCAATCGCCATTCCGAATGTTTTTATATCTCGGTGGATTACACACAGCCGAAGGGATCATCCGCGGGTCTGGCCTTCTTTTGTGGCCGCACTCACAGAAATCCAGGTGATACTCGAACACAGGGAAGAGATATCATGATGATTTTGAAGATGAAGAAAGAAGACCTATCGACCTTCCTAGACTCCGTCAAGGAGTCGGGAGAGCTGTGGGGTCCGACCAAGAAGGAGAGCAGGGTTACATACTCAAAGGTCGACTCGCTCTCGCAGATGGACCTTAAGGCGACGAGGACGATCATCCCGCCGAAGAAGTTCCTCTACCCTCCAAGGTTCACGATGTTCGACTACGATGAGGATGGCTTTGTCGAGAGGCGCGGCGACGTGCCGAGGAGGATCCTGTTTGGGATCCACCCATGCGACATCCACGGCATACTCATCATGGACAAGCTCTTCCTCGAGACGTACAAGGACCCGTACTACGCTGAGAGGCGAGAGAAGACTCTGTTGCTTGGGCACAGCTGCATACCCGATGACAAGTGCATGTGCTTCGCGACCAACACCGACTTCATCGCGGAGGGCTTCGACCTGTTCTTCACGGACCTCAAGATGTTCTACCTTGTCTGGGTCGGGTCCACGAAGGGTCACGACCTCGTGAGGATGAGACCCGAACTGTTCAGCAGGGACCTCGGCAAGAACGACATTCTCAACTACACCGAATACAGAAAGTGGAAGGGCACCCAATACAAGATCAACATCGATTTCACTGGCATGCCAGATGTCTTCGAGCTCGGCTACAACAGTCCCATCTGGGACCAGCTAGGGGACAAGTGCCTGTCCTGTGGGCAGTGCAGCATGGTCTGCCCGACGTGCAACTGCTACAATGTGATTGACGAGGTCGAGCTTGGAGCGCTGGAAGGCACCAGGGACCGCTACTGGGACAGCTGCATGTTCAGGGAGTATTCGCTTGTCGCAGGTGGCA
>JALHSX010000122.1 GCA_022865445.1 Thermoplasmata archaeon
AATAATCGTGATGGCCATATATAGGCTTATCTAGTATTGGCCAGCATCCGCCCCAGGTCTCCACGCTGAGCTAAGACAGCGCGTTCCCTAGCTTGTCTGCCTCCTCCATCGCGTCGAGAACCATCCTAGGCGTCACGAGAAATGGCATGCAAACCATCGAATCGCTGGGATCGCACGCCTTGTCTGCCGCTAGGTACAGTTGGCCTCTGTCGAGCTGCCCGAGTTCCTGCAAGCGTATCGGGAGACCCATCGATTTGCACCACCGCATGACCCTCTCTATCTCGCCCATCGGGCGTTTTTCGAGGACCATCTGGACAAGGGTACCGAAAGCCACGATCTCGCCGTGCTTCCGCGCGATTCCAGGCAAGCTCGTCAGGCCGTTATGAACGGCGTGAGCGGCCGCGCAGCCCCCTCCCCCGAATCCGAAACCACTCTGGAGCTTGATTGCCTCGACCACTGCCTCGACGGCCTCGGTGATCTTCCCAGCCTCGACGTCCTTTTTCGCTTGGAGGCCGTGGGTCATCAGCGTCTGAAAGCATCTCAGATTGACATCGAGGGCTGCAGTCGTTGCCTGATCGCCCGCTTTCTTCGCTCGCTGAGACGCAGCGTAGGCTGGCTTCTCGAAGGCACATGCCAGAGCATCCCCCATGCCCTGAACGATGTACTGAGGAGGCGCTCTTCCGACGATCTCCGTATCCACGAGCACCAAGACCGGAGGCCTGCTCAGGTGTAGGTCCTCCACGAACTTGTGATCGTCCGTGAATATCACCGCATCGGCCATACCGTCAGCATTCGTCGCGCATTGAGTGGGAACTGAAATCGACGGGACATGAAGCTTCTCAGCGACTGCTTTTGCCGTGTCAACCGCCTTGCCACCACCGCAGCCGATTATGATGTCCGCATCTATCTCTTCTGCCTTCGCTGACACCTCGTTTATCTTGGCGCGAGTGCACTCCGTGACGCTGTCCACGTAGCCGACCAACGGGATCCCAGCGGACAGAAGGCTCGCCTGCACACGTGCCTTGACCTTCGAGAAGCTCGTTCGTCCGCTCACGACGAAAGGCCGCTCGCCGTACTGCTTGACATAGGTTCCCAACTGGTTCAGCACGCCCGCACCCTGGACGTATTTCGATGGCAGGATCATCTTCCTAGTGCCGCTCTCTGGCAGGTACCGCACCTCTCAAAACTCTCTTGTCGCGTGAACGCCCATGACCTATGCACACTTCAAGGTTGTGCAGATGGGGGTCCAACCGCTGGAAGGCCTGAGAAACACGTGGGTAATCCACAAAGACATAAGTAGACTGAGATTATAACGCACCCGCAGAATCAAGCGAATTGAACATTTCGTTCAGCAGCTTGCTGGACAGTGAACTAATGAAGTACGAAGACTACAAGAACATATATTCTCAGCTGAAGAAACCCTCGGACATCGACCATCTCGCGGAGAGGCTCGGCATAGACCGGGAATTCCTCCTTGTTCTCTATACGCAAAGGACCGTCAGGGACGCCACTCGAAGGTTCTACGTCGTCAAGAAGGACATCAAGAAGATCGCCAAGGAGTGGCGAAGCGGAACATCGATGGCAAAGATCGCCAGGATCATCAACTTCCCGCCTGTGCTCCTCGGGCTGATGTTGGGAGCGGAGATAGACCTGCCAAGAAAGCAGTTCTGGAAGTACATCAGAAATCCAGACTCGTGCCACGACAAGCGGCTGAGGAAAGAGCTCATGCAAATCGCAGAAGAGGACATGATCTACTCTCCGAGAGGAGCCCAGATCCAGACAGACAGAGGTATCTGGGGCGAGAAGCAACTCCAGGAATGGCTGAACAAGAGGGAGCTGAAGTACAGGACAGAGGTCGAGCTCAGGGCGACTCACAAGAAGACCCCGGACTGCCTTCTCGATAAGCCTATCCAGATCGACGGGATGAAGATCCACTGGATCGAGTCGAAAGCCTCGTTCGGGGACGACATAGAACTCAGGAAGAACGCGCGCAGACAGCTCAAACCGTACACGGAGATGTTCGGCACGGGAGCCGTCGTCTACTGGTTCGGGTTCCTCGAGGGCGTCGAGCCACCCGAGGGCGTCATGCTGCTTCCAGGCACGTTCTTCGACAACCACAAACGGGACCACGTACCTGGGAAACATTTTTAACTCTTGACGATTATAATTTCGCATATGGCGCATGTCCCGGGCAAGCTCATCTCGGCTGGCGATCTGGAGAAGTACAGCTATTGCCCGCTGAGCTGGTGGCTGAGCCAAGAGTTCGAAGGGGACACCCAGGAACAATCAGAGGGAATACAGGGGCATGAGAAGCTGGGCAAATCCCTGTGGAAGATCGACTCTGGGGAGAAGACTGCGCGCGAGTCCGAGACCCTGGTTTTCTGGTGGGCGGTCGTTGCTACGGTGACCTCCATCGTAGGACTGGAGGTCCTGCCAGTCAAGAATGCGTTCACCCTGAGCCAAGTCCTCGGGGTAGTGGCGCTCATCTGGATGCTAGCAGCCACGTACTTCCTCTACAAAGCGACCAAGTCCACAATGCAGAGCACAATTGTCAATTACGAGAAGCTCATACTCACATTCGCGATCATCGCGATGCTGATCGCCGTCAACGCTGTGGCTTTCCTGATAACGAACGTGCGCTTGGCCGAAGCCCTGGAAATCGTGGCGATCGTATGGCTCGTCGGAGCATCGTTCTTCATGTACAGGACTCTGAGATCCACAGGCATAATCGAGTCCCTCCGGAGGGAGTTCAGGGTCAGAGGGAAGATCGAGTACATCGACATGGATTCCGCGAAGGTGTTCAAGTCGGAAAAGTACGGTCTATCAGGAAGGCCGGACTACATAATCAAGGTCAATGACAATCTCATCCCTGTGGAGGAGAAGACCGGACGGACTCCGCGAGGACCCTTGTTCTCGCATATACTCCAGATCGCAGCATACTGCTTGCTGATAGAAGATGGCACAGGCAAGCTGCCACC
>JALHSX010000016.1 GCA_022865445.1 Thermoplasmata archaeon
CGGAGCGAACGTTATCTAGTGGCCGACGATTATTAGCAATCTCTCCGACGAAAAGCTATTATGATGCCTAGCTCATCCGAGCCGTACCATGCATGAGAAGCAAATCGCGACTCTGAAACACATAGCCCTGATGGGCGGAGTCCACGATTACATCGCGATCTCATCGAGGGAGCTCGGGAACGTCCTCGAGATCAGCCAACAGTCAGCCTCCAAGAAGATTCTCGAACTGCTTGGTGATGGCCTCATCGAGCGCGATCTTGGTGCCCGGAGGCAGAGGATCAAGCTCACCGACAAGGGCTTCGAGCTTCTCAGAAAGGAGTATTCGGATTATCAGCGCATATTCGAGATGAAGGACCACCTCGTTATCATCGGTAATGTGACTTCCGGTCTCGGGGAAGGGCAGTACTATGTCAATCAGGAGGCCTACGCCGACCAATTCCAAAAGAAGCTTTGGTTCAAGCCCTTCGAGGGGACACTGAACCTGAGACTTGCCGATCCGGAGCTGCCCAAGCTCGATATCCTGAGAAAATCCGAGGGGATCCTGATAAAAGGGTTCGAGAAGGAGGGCAGGACCTTCGGAGATGTGAAGTGCTTCCTCGCAACGATCCACAACATGGAGTGCGCGGTTGTGCTGCCCGTGAGGTCACATCACACGGACATCATCGAGGTCATCTGCAAGTATCATTTGAGGCGCTCGCTCGGACTTAAGGACAGCGACCAGGTCGAGCTTATTGTGTCCCTCTGATTGTTCCGTGAGCAGCTTCCATCAGGATCTCCAATGCTCCGTATGGGACATATTGTGTCGGCAGAAATCAGGTCCAAATCCGGGCCTGGACTCTTCCCGAGGAAAAGAACATAGGGTGGGAAGGGCGATTCCTCATCCGGAGGAATGGCGATGGTTGACGCTTCCTTGGTATTTGATGCGGTAGTGGCGGTGAGCATAGCTGCAGGCGCAGTATTTGCGATAGCCGAGCTGCGACTGATGGCCAGAGATAGAAGAACTCAGCTTCTGGTCGGAATGGTCTTACAGGTCTCGTCACCAGAAATGTCTGAGAATTACAGGAAGGTGATGTTTCAGGAATTCAAGAATCGCAAAGAAGCCGAAGAAAAATGTGGCTATGTTGCGTTGGACACAATATCGACTTACTACACTGGAATAGGCACACTGATTAGGCGAAGGTTGGTGGACGCCGACCTGGCATTTGATTTCATGTGGATCTATCCTGTCTGGGAACATCTCAAACCCTGGCTCGTGGAGAGCCCCATTAGGTACGGGCCGATTGAGTGGTGGCAGGATCTTGAGTATGCTGCTGAATTGGACCGAGCATACAAGGAGAAGAGGGCTAGCGAGCTGTTGAAACGCCGAGCAAGGGAGAAGAGAAGCGCATGAGACACCCTCGGAAAAGACCATAGGGGTGGGACGACCCTGCCAATCTAGGAAATAAGACGATGAAAAACACAGATTATATCATCTACATGACGACCAAACATGGCCGAACGTGGAAATGGTTCAAGGACAAAACTGGCTGGAAGCAGATCGGTCCAGAAGGTCAAACTCATCATCCGACCGCAGAACAGTTTCTCAACCATCTTCTCCCGGCTTGTGCCAATATCAAGCCGATCACCCTCAAAGTGGTCTACAAGCCACACAAAGAACGGAAGAGTCGCACAAGTTGAGCCTCGGAAAAGCCCATAGGGGAGGAAAGGCGATGGGGGGTACGGGGAAATGGCGATGAAATGTCCAAATTGCGGGACTGAGATCCTCCCGGAAGCAACATCATGTTCAGTCTGCCTTCACTCCCTAGAATCTTCGGACGAGCAAGCTCCTCCATTCTCGCAGAGACCGCGGGAGCGTTTTTTGGCAATTGGCGTTGTGGTGGCAATTGCTGTCGCCGTGCTACTAACCGTTGCACTGTTTCTGCCCTGGGGTGACCAGAACGGTAGGCCCAACAACCAGTCGAGCGCCGGGACTCTCATACTTACGATAGTCAATCCTTTCCACGTCGGGGCGGGCCCAATCAACTACACATTATATCTCAACGGTCAGCAGGAGTCGAACGGGATTATTCTGGCCGGTGAATCGGAGATATTTGAGAAGAACTTCTCGTGGAGTGGTTCAGAGTTGACGATTCAGGTCCACATCGAGGTTCTAGGAAGAAGCACTCAGCCAGAAGACAGAACATTAACCCTGACATCAGGAGAGGTTGAGAGGCTTGCTATAGCGCTTCCGACGACCTAGACTTGCTGATGCATGTACTAAGTGGTGCTCTGAACAATCAAATGGTTCGGAAGTATGTTTCATGCGGCCGGCCTATGCGAGTAGGAAAAGGAAAGGGGTTTGAGCCTCGTCTCGGAAAAGCCAATAGGGGAGGAAAGGCGACCCATTTTCTACCGGCAAGAAAATGGTGTTCTGAGCCGACTCATTTCCTACCGGTAAGTATAGCATCCACCTTTAATCACCGGTAGATTCCGGGCCAATATCCGGGCCCGGACTGTGTTCAGACTCTTTCCCGAGAAAAGACCATAGGGGAGGAAAGGCGATACAGTATCGGAGAAATGGCGAGTGGAACAATGCAGGATGAACGCGTGTCCTATCCCAATCTGGTTACGGAGTCTCGAAAGAGAGAGAAGAAAGCTCTCGACATGTTCGCGGAACTAGTCAAGTATCCTTCGGTTGCCACCAGGGACCATGCGACGATACTGGAGTGCGCTAGTTGTGTTGAGGATCAATTGAGGAAGTTCGGCTATTCCGTGAGGCAGTTCCCGACCGGAGGTTCGCCTGTAGTATTCGCCGAAAGGAACGTTGGTGCGCCAAAGACGCTTCTCTTCTATCAACACTACGATGTTCAACCCGAGGATCCTATCGAGAGTTGGAGTGTCCCACCTTGGCAATTGACCGTCAAGGGGGAGCGGTTCTATGGTAGAGGTGCAAATGACGACAAGGGTCCCTACGTCGCCAATCTGATCGGCATGAGTTTGATAGAGGACATGCTTGGACAGCTTCCCGTGAACGTCAAGTTCGTCGTAGAGGGGGAAGAGGAGACTGGATCAGAGCATCTGCCTGAGTTCGCAATACCGAACGGGAACCTACTGAAGGCCGATGGAGCCGTATTCGAGGCGCTAGTAGTCAACCCTGGGAGTTCATCTGAGATTATGACTGGCGCAAAAGGATGTGCCTACTTCGAGTTGTCTGCAGAGGGCACGCCACAGTTTCCAAGAACTGACGCCCACTCAGGCTTCGGAGGGGCCATTCCAAATGCTGCATGGAGACTGATTTGGGCACTCGCGTCGCTCAAGAATGCTGAAGAGAACATCTTGATCGAAGGGTTCAGGGATATGGTCAAGGAACCTTCCCCGGAGGACCTGGCGGCTCTTGACAATACCCACCGGAGCTTGGAGAAGGTCTTCGCAGATGAGTATGGAGTCGCAAGAACCATCCTCGATCGCAAGGGGCTCGATTTGAAGAGGGCGGTCTATCTGGAACCCTGCGTATCAGTATGTGGATTCGAAAGTGGATACAACGGTCCGGGATCGAAGACGATCACACCGGCACGAGCCCGGGCAAAGGTAGACTTCAGGTTGGTTCCAGATCTCACTGAGGAGAAAGTCGAGGCGCTGTTGAGATCCCATCTAGAGAGGCGTGGCTTCTCCGACATCCAAGTGAGAAGAATTGACCGTGGCTACGATCCTGCGAAGACTCCAATCAGCAACCCGTTCGTGCAACTCGTCCATAGAGCCGCAACCGAGATTGCCTCGCCGGCTCCTGTTGATTTGATTCCAATGAGTTGGGGTAGCGGCCCGTTATATCTCTTGACTCCCCATGCCCCCTGTTGCATAATGGTCAGCGATTCGGATCTCCAAACGAACACCCATGCCCCTGACGAGAACTGGATTCTGACGAGCATGTGCAATAGCATGGCATTCGTCGCACTGGTTGCTGAGCGAATGGCTGCAACATGATACTCTCGATTCTGTGCCGGCAAAGAATACCACCTTGAATCTTCAAGGTCTGACCTTTAAACACCACCAAATTCGGGGTCAATATCCGGGCCCTCGCACATTTTAATTCTAGTGTATAGATTAATGTTCAGACTCTTACCCGAGAAGATTCTATAAGGGACGAGTGGCTATGCTCTCGAACACAATCACACGGGTACTTTGAGGGGGCGCAGAGATTGGGACAAGGTGACTACTTCCCTGGATGCTATTGTTGCGAATTCGTCGATGGGCGCGAGGATACACGTCGCTGTTCGCTCCATCGAATCCCTCTTCCAATGATTCATTCGGAAGGTGATGCTCTTTGTAAGGACTGGGCGCTGTCCACACTGGAAAAAGACAACTCGTGGCTGAAGGGTTTACCTCAGCAATACAAGAAAGAAATCGAATTGCTCAAATCCGGCAATCTCTACTACGATGCCGGATACTCCCAAAGGCCTCCGAGATCGCATTGGGGTAGAATGGACTCTCTAGTCTCTATCAAGCACTTTATCTTTGAGGCGTACGTATGGCAGGATAGTGAGTACGGGTTGGCAATCTATCCGGACTATTGGAAAAAGAACTATGCTCTCCTTCCCGGACTCGGCATGCCATGTGAGATAATTCTGGACGGCATACGCTCCGAATTCAGAGTTGCGGAAATAGGAACCAGAATGCCAGACACGATCAAATCGACCCAAGAAGGAGAATGGAACGCCGAGGATTATCGAGAAGGTACAGTCAGGATTGTGTATTGCCCGACTTCTCCAGATTCATTGCGAAGTTGGTTGGACGGATATTTCGAGGTCGATCAACTTCTTGAAGAAGAGAGGAAGTCGGTTCCGTTCCTGGGCGGTGGAATCAGCATCTTCGTTGAGGTATTGGAAGCAGGCAGAGCCTACTCCATTCGGCCAGCGATCCACTTTCACCCGTATCACGTAAGGGACAAGTCTGTGCTTGAGGATTGATCTGTCGTCCCGGGGAAAGCCCACAAGGGGGAAGGGCTGCGCCATTATCTACCGGTAAGAAAATGGAGGATAAGGCCTTGCATTTTGTACCGGCAAGTAAAGCATCCAGCTTCAATCACCGGTAGATTCTGGGTCAATATCCGGGCCCTCGCACATTTCAATGGTGATCACAGAACATGCATAGCCACCTGGGTCGAACGGCTCGCACAAGCATCTGCGGAGTATTCGGCGCTCCCATGTGGCATCCTAGACTCTCCGCTTTGTCTCGAGCGTTAGTAGATGGATTGTTACTCCGAGAGCAACGGCGAGCAAGCCGACTCGAACGATTGCGTTTTCGGTAGCGAACGCTGCTGAGAACACGATGACGCCCCAGAGCACTGAAACCGCCACAATCTTCGTCCTGATTGCCAACCCCTTTCCTTCCAGGTAGTCTTTCAGATAAGCACCAAAGTACCTGTTCATCATCATCCAGTTGTGCATTCGTCTTGAGCCTCTGAGATAACAGGCTGCTGCGATCAAGAGGAAAGGTGTCGTAGGAAGGAGGGGCAAAGGAATCCCAATCAGTCCTAGCGCGAGGAAGAAAGTCCCAACTGCATTCCAGAGAAGCCTGGCAAGCTTGTTCTTGGCAACCGATGTCCTTGGCGAGGAACCGTCGGTCTGCGGCTCAGAAGAGTCTCCCATGATTGTCGGTGACCTTGTCAGGACGAATCCACGAGGTTTGATAAGTGTCTTTCTCGCATCGATGGATGGTAGTGCGGAACGAATGGCTACAGAGTGTTCGGGAGCGACACCGATTTCCTGCAAGGGAAATCTATGCTAGCCTTGTTCGCCGGTAGATTCCGGGCTGAAATCCGTGCAATCACAGTTTCTTCGTCACATAATCCAGCACTGACTCGAAGACCACTCTTCCATCTCCCGGTCCGTCAGGCTGTCTCGTCCAGTCCGGATGCGTGAACTTGAAGAATACCCTTTCGGGGTGCGGCATGAGCCCGAACACGTTCCCCTCGCGGTTGCATATTCCAGCGATGTTGTCCGTCGAGCCGTTCGGGCACCACGGGTAGCCTGCGAGGTTGCCTTCAGGGTCAACGTACTTGAACACTATCTGATCGTTGTCTTCGAGTTCCTTGACGATCTTCTTTGATGTGTCGAGCGGGAACATCAGCTTCCCCTCGGCGTGCGCTGATGGGATCAACGAGATCTTGTCAGGCGAGATCCGGCTCGTGAATGCACAGCTTCCGCGATTGACTTTCATCAGAAGCGTGGGCCTGCATTCGAATCTGCCCGAATCGTTCGTACCCAGAACCGCTTCGGGGATTTCTGTCATCACTCCCGACATGGCGGGCAAAAGCCCGGTCTCAACCAGTATCTGGAAGCCGTTGCAGATTCCGAGGACTGGTTTTCCAGATTTGATGAATTCAACCAGGTCTCCAGACAGTTTGCTCTTCATCCTTGCCGCGAAGATCGCCCCCGCGCGCACATAGTCACCCGCGGAGAACCCTCCGGGGAGCACGAGTATCTGGTATTCCGATAGCGATCTCTTCTCCTCGTTCGAGACGTCTGTGCCTGTCAGTTGCTTCAGGTGGACCTTCTCCGGTTTCGTTCCCAGACGCTTGAAAGCCAGGTACGACTCCTCCTCGCAGTTCGTACCCTCGATCCTGAGGACGCACACCTTGACATGGCTTGCCTTCATCCCATCAGCCTCCAAAGGGTCGAGTTGAAGCTTTCTGCCAGCTTGTCAACCTCCGAATCGATGAGTGTCTTGTTGGAAGATATCCTGAGCGAGTTCCCTCCAACGGTCCCGAGCCTGACCACCTTCACTTTCCTGTCCTTGGGAAGCTGCTTCTCCTTGCCCTTTCTCAGCTCCACGAGCCACCTGCTGTTGCTCTCCGAGAACAGGCGCACATCGGATCGGAGCTTCTCCATCTTAGCAAGGTCTATCTCAGCACCGACATCTCCGCCGATGCCCATCTCAGCCAGTGCGACCGCAAGCCCACCGTCGGATACGTCATGGCACGCGACGATCGCGCTTCTCTCTATCCCGCTGACGATGACCTCTGTGCCCGCTCTCAGGGAGGGGATGTCGACGTCAGGGACCTTGCTTGAGTAGCTCTTCGTCATCCGGTAGTACTCCGACGCGCCCATTTCCGATTTCGTGGCACCCACGATAGCTATTGTATTGCCCTCGCGCTTGAAGTCGGATGTGACGCATTTCCTTATGTCCCGCGCTATCCCGCAGCCGAGCAGCGTCGGTGTCGGGAGAACGGCGCCAGATGGCGCCTCATTGTAGAAGCTCACATTGCCCGAAGGAGTCGGTATGTTGAGCGCCTTGGCCACTTCGCCCATGCCCCTCACAGCCTCTCTGAACAGCCACAGCCTATCAGGCTTCTCAGGGTTGCCGAAGTTGAGGCAGTTCGTGAACGAATGCGGCCTCGCGCCAACTGCTGCAAGGTTCCTGCACATCTCGTCCACGCACGTCTTGCCGCCTCTGTACGGATCTATGCCGACCGCGAATGGGTTCGAGGCAGTAGCGATCGCTAGTCCCCTGAAGGAATCCTCAACGGGCTTCAGGACAGCGGCGTCTCCATGGCTCCAGTGCCCGAGCTTTCCTTGGAGAGGCTTGATGACCGTGTTCCCGCGGACTTCGTGATCGTATTGTCTGATGACCCAGTCCCTGTTGCATATGTTGGGTGATGCGAGGAGCTTCATGAGTTCCTTGTCATACCGCTTCCTGACTCTCGGGATATTCTCGCCC
>JALHSX010000123.1 GCA_022865445.1 Thermoplasmata archaeon
ATCGCTTGCTTCATCGAGAAACTCATGATCGAGAACACGATAACCAGGAAAATGAACAGAATCACCGCGCTGACGAGCCCGTGCTTCGCCATCGTTCTGATGTCCTTTTCGAAGATGATGAACGCCCGGCGCACGGTTGCCAAAGGCTTAGACTTTTTGACCTTTATCTCTGGGTAATCCTTCGACTCCGCGGCGATGTCTGTAGGGGGTGGAGGCAATTCGTCGTCGCTTGGGGGAGCGGGAGGTCCGGGTGTCATTTCTTCATAGTTCAAGCCACATCATCCCTTGCGGTGCGCTCGAAAACTTCTTCCATTGTGCCCATGCTTCTCATCTCGAACAGGTCGATCCCCTCTTGAACAAGGATTTTGGCGACCTGATGGGCGTCCTGACGCCTCTGGAGTGTGAGTGCGACTTCGCCCTCGACTATGCTTATGGATGTTAGCCTCAAGCTCCTGTCAAGCATCTCCCTCGCCTTCTGTGGATCAGAAACCCTGAGCATGTAGGCAGGAGCAAGATACTTGTCCTTCAGCTCCTCAGCTGTGCCGACAGCGGTGAGTTTCCCGTGGTTGATGAAAGCGAACTTGTCGACGATGTACTCGGCCTCGATCAGGTTGTGGGATGTGAAGAATATGCTGTTGCCATCCTTGACGGACCCCCTGAAGAACTCCCTCAGCTTCCGTCTATGGATGATATCGATTCCGCTGAACGGCTCATCGAGGAACGTGAGCGGCACCTCGGTAAGGAGGACTCGAGCGAGAGAGACTCTCTGACGCTGTCCCTGCGAGAGGAACGATATCTTCTGATCGATGAAACCGCGGAGGTCCGCGAGGTCCGCCGCCTCATTTATGGCAGAGAGCCTGCTGGATTTTGGCATCAACATCAACTTGCAGAACATGCTGAGATACCTTCTGGGAGTCATCTCCTCGTAGAACCTTGTCTCCTCCGAGAGAATGGCGATATTGTCCCTGAGCTGGACGGGGTGTTTCTTCACATCTATGCCGAGTACGGTCGCGTCCCCTTGAGTGGGCGGCGTGAGACCGCAAAGGACCCTAATGCAGGTGGTCTTTCCAGCACCGTTGGGACCGAAGAATCCGAATATCTCTCCCCTGCCAACCTTGAGAGAAACGTCATCTAGCGCTCTGACTGAACTGAAATCCTTCACTAGTCCATTGGCCTCGATCAAGTCAACGCACCGGGGTCTGACTAGGTCGGCTGGGGTTCATATACTCTAGAGGAGCGGATATCATGATTGATAATGCTAGCTGGCGGCGTCGAGAGGCAGCTCCCCTTGCAGGGTCACTTCTTCTTGACTGGCATCATGATCTTGGCGTATACGATCGTCTCGCCTTTGACGACCTCTGGCTTCTTGCTGTAGATCTCTATCGGGCAAGCCGCAAGAACATAGCCTTTCTCCTTGATCCAGGTCTCCATCTTGTCATAGGATTTCTGATACTCGCTTGCATTGCCCTTGTGCGAGTAGCTCGCAACCTTCATCGCCGGCAGCTTCTTGATCTTGATGTCGCCACTCGGCTTCGCCTTCCCGTAGATCGGGATCGCGATGCTGGTCTTACATTCCTCCGGAGGAGTCTCCTTCGGGTTGCTGTGATAGATGCCCATTGGATGAAATCCTGGCATGACCTTGTTCTCTTTGGCCCAGCCGTAGAGCTTGCCGATGAGCTTGTCGAAAGGTATTTTGCCATAGCTTCCGACATGTTCGATGTAGGCTATCGTCATCGGTTTTCTCGACTCAAGCTTGACATTCGCCATTTTGACACCAGGAGTGCGAATGTGTTTCTAGCGTATTTCAATTCTTGGTGCGGCGAGTTGGATTTGAACCGGCGGCACCTCCTGCGGTGCCGGACCAACCTGCCAGGTCCTCATGTTCGTATGGCAGGTAGCCCTCCCGTGGTTCCATGGACCCTGAGGTGCGCCCGTTCGCGGGGACGTCTGTTGTTGACTTCTCGGTCAACGCGAAACTCGTGGTCATATAGTCACGAGGGGACTCGTCTTCCTCGATCAACATGAACAGCCATCT
Organism: Thermoplasmata archaeon; assembly: GCA_022865445.1. GTDB lineage: Archaea > Thermoplasmatota > Thermoplasmata > UBA10834 > UBA10834 > COMBO-56-21. Next base: position 2,036 of record JALHSX010000123.1, read on the forward strand.
CAGAATCGCGTTTGCTGTGTGCATCGCCGCGACTGCCCTGACCGCAGGGACGATCGCATATGCCATGACCAAGGACGGAGGTCATTCCTTCTCTGACACCCTCCTCCAACCGTTCTCTTCCTATGACCAGCTCAGGGAGTTCCTCGCGGGCATGGAATCCTACAGCGATTCGAGTGCATACTACATGTCACCGACGTTGTCGCGGGAGTCAATGGGGGGGATGAAATATGATCAGGCACCATCCCATTCCACGACCAACATCCAGGTTGCAGGCGTGGACGAAGCTGACATCGTGAAAACCGATGGCGAGTACCTGTACATCGCCTCGTATGACAAGGTGACAATAGTCAAGGCATATCCGTCCTCTGACCTGGCGAATGTCACGATCCTCGATATCGAGGATATCCTTGGTTTCAAGCCGGAGAACGCGAGCGCCTACGTCTCAGGAATCTATCTGCATGACACCAGTCTCATCGTCGTCCTTTCTGTGTACGAATGGTGGAACCCGGCTGTTGACTACGCTGACATCGGGGCCTACCGATATTCCAACGAGAGGTCCGTAGTCTCAGTCTTCGACATCGAGAACGTGAGTGTTCCCAAGCTCCAGTTCTCCTATGGCGTTTCCGGCTACGCGCTCACGTCGAGGATGGTCGGCAGCTATGTCTACCTGGTCGGGCAGTCGTCCATCGTGTTGCTGGAGCAGCAGCCATTCCTCCCGCTTGCCTGGGATGGCAACTCGAGCGAAGAGGTAGATGTAGGGAAAATCTACTACGATCCTGAGACGCGCGACGCAAGCGTGTTCATGAACCTTCTGGCCGTGGACGTGGTCGACGGGGACCATGCAACCACCACGATTATGGCAGGCTACGCCTCGACCGTTTACATGTCCCTCGACGCAATGTACCTTTCCGTTCAGAAGTGGTCCGGCGAGATGGTCGTCGTCGAGACCGGTTCCGCTCCAGTGGATGAGGCTTCCTCGAGGACAACGATATACAAGGTTGCGGTCGACAAGCTCACGATGGTAAACGTCGCGAGAGGGGACGTCAGAGGCTGGCTTCTGAACCAGTTCTCGATGGACGAGAATGACGGTTACCTTAGGGTGGCCACAACGACAGGCTGGTCGAACCAAGAGAGCGCCGTCTACGTGTTGGATTCCGATCTCGCCGTCTTCGGCTCTCTCACTAAGCTCGCTCCGAATGAGCGCATCTACTCTGCCCGTTTCCTGGGCGACACGCTCTACATGGTCACCTTCAGACAGATAGACCCCTTCTTCGTCATAGCCTTGGACGACCCCGCCCATCCCAGCGTGCTCGGCGAGCTGAAGATCCCGGGTTTCTCATCTTACCTGCACCCTGTCGACGAGGACCACGTCCTCGGGATAGGGTCGGAGAACTCGTCCGTGAAGATCTCCCTGTACAACGTCTCGGACCCCACAAACCCCACAGAGCAGAGCAAGTACCTATTCCCGCAGTGGTCGTCGACGAGCGCAGCATATGACCCCAAAGCAGTTCTGTTCGACTTCGAGAAGGGGCTGCTCGTTATTCCGGTGTCTGTGTACTACCACGAGGAGTCCGACTACAACTGGACCAACTGGAACGGGGCCTATTTGTTCAATGTATCGGTCGTTGACGGCGTCTCTGTCATGGGGGCGGTCGCACACGGCGATACTTACGGCTATGACGGTGTGCTCCG
>JALHSX010000124.1 GCA_022865445.1 Thermoplasmata archaeon
GAGTACATCGGTGCCATGAGGAAAGCGGGCTTTTGCGACATCAAGGTGCAAGAGCGGGCAATCTACACTCATGAGCAGCTTTCGGATTACCTCAAGGATACGGACATGGGCGGGATCTCGAATATCGCAGGCATGGATCTCGCCAATCTCGTAGCGAGCTACAAGATTAGTGCGGCGAAACCCAAGAAGTAGAGACGAGGCAGAGTGGCTCGGCTTTTGACCGCCTGATTGGGGACATCAGCGCACGCGTGCTGTTTAAAGCTTATATAGTGTCGCGGAGATAGTTGCTCCCGCGACGACTGCCAGACATACCCAGGTGTTGAAGGGAGCACATGCTTTCGCACCAAATCGCGTGCGGTCTTCCGGGCGGATCAATAGGGTGAAGTGGGACTGATGACATGAAATACACGACATTGTCCGCGGTTTCTCTTTCGATCCTGATGGCTGCCATGTTCGTTGTTCCCGTGGTCAGCATCCAAGAGGTCAATCATGCAGGTGCCTCGGAGTCCGGAGTGAACTATTGGGGCCTGTCCGAGACTTTCTGGAATGTGTCAATGGGCACGAGCGCCCCTGCATCCTTCAACGATGTGGTCCTTGTTCAGCAGACTTACACCGATTCCGTGGTGCTCGACGGTTGGCTCTGGGAGATGACAACGGCCAACATGGTTGGAACCGTCGCCCGGTTCTCACCATCGGGTCCGGCCACTCGCACAAACGACTGGAACATTTCGGCGGAGATCACTAGGCCCCGAGAGGACAGCTCGTACACGACGTACAACATATCAGTCGCGGCTGGTAACCAATCTCTCATCATCTACCTCACTAATGAGACCGGATTCGTCCTTGCCGGTCTGAACATGACCACTGGATCTGTGTACGGCGAATCAATCGGTGCGTATGACGCGTTCAACGCGATATGGTATCAGGTGGCCGATGACATTCGCCCCGCATTCTCGAACGACTTTGAAAACTACGGCTACAAGCCCGATCGATACGTCGTTTCATTCTCACACGAATACCTATCATCAGCTGTTGAGATAGTCGTGCGAAACACTGCAACTGGCGTCGTGTTCAAAGGTTCCTATTCAATTCCGACGCTCGAGGGAGTTGACAACCCTCAGCTCCGGTTCGACATTCGTAGCACCGTCGGGACCGTCTCCATATACAACGTCGCCGGGGGATGGATCATCGACAATCTCATGTTCAAATCGATGAGCTCCAGGTATCCAACAATCGGGCCTGTCTACGAAAGAGTGGCCAAGCAAGACCCAATCTGGCTGGATGTCAGGGACATCGACGGGGATCCGATCATGGACGCGGATGTCACCATAAACGGCACATCCGCTTCGTACAACGGGGTTGTGGAGAGATACGAAGCGAATTTGGCGCTCCCTGTTGATTGGGACGTCCCGATTCCATATTCGGCACTTGTGGATGGGATGCTGGTCAACGACACACTGAAGGTCTCGACGACTCCAGACCTAGACACCAGAGTGAGTCTTCCGCGCTGGTGGAACGGCTGGGACTGGGTCACGGTCCTAGGCAGAGACGATTCATCCTCTCCCCTATCAGCTCCGCAGACATTCTCCGCATTTGACCATCCCAAGACATCCTACATCAACAGCGGTTTCACTGGGAATTCGACTGAACTGCTACCGACACAGTCCGAGATCGCGATTCACTATCCACACGACTATCAAGCTTGGGGTAGCAAGTTCTGGTCCGAAGCCGTGACCAGCGCGAGCGCCGGCCACTCGGCATTCGAGAGCGCCTATTGGTTCGCCAGCAGGTGGGAC
>JALHSX010000125.1 GCA_022865445.1 Thermoplasmata archaeon
ACGCGAAGATGTTGCCTGCGCCGATCCTGTCGATGGCCATCTTCGACGTGAGGCTCCACATCCCCCAGAGAGCGAAAGCCATGAGGGCGAACATGAGCGACCTCTTGTTCAGAGAGTGCTTAGTGCCAGGCTCTGGCTCGTAGGACAGCGCAATCACACCTCCGATGACGGCAATCACCCCGAATGCTTGAACGCCGGTGAGCGATTCCGAGAGAACGACGATTGCACCTATGACCGTCAGTACTGGATAGGCAGCAGATATCGTGCCGGCGATCGCCACCTGCCCCTCCATTATCGACTCGAAGAAACAGAGGTAGCCGCAGATGCCTATCAGGCATGACAACGCGGCCAGAACACCATCGGCCAAAGAGATCGAGACGTCCTGCCTCCAGAATAGGAAACCGATTGTGTACATCACACCTTCGACGGAAGCAATGAGAATCGCCACCCTGGCGACGCCAAGTCGAGGAGTGCTCAGCTTGGCGAAGAGCCCGGCGCTGCCCCAGAATAGTGCAACAACGATTGCGAGGACAACCCAAAGTTCCATTGACATCCACCAAGGCCGGCGAGGCAGTGCCTTGAAGGCCGGGAAGGTGAGGTCCCTGATGAAGGTTTTGGCATAGCGGCATCATTGGTTGCAGGAGCGGCAATTCGGCCTGTCCGCATTGAGAGATGTGCATTTCGCAACGACTGGCGAGCGCAAGATGAAAACGAAGAAATCAATTGGGCCCTGGACGAGCAGTCCCATCATGCGAATCCAAATCGGAGTGGAAACTCACGTGGGCCAAGCACGGTGTCAAACAGCCGTATTGTGAGCCAGTCACTTGGTTTTCGGCCAAAGACAACGTTATAAATACCGTATAGGGTGATTGCGGAAACCAGAGGTTAGAAGCAGCGCTCGATAGGCAGTCCGACTATGTGCGGCTGGCCTGTCCGTCAGTCATGCTTCGGATACCATAGGAGGGGGATAAGATGGGAATTTCTACAGAAGAACCCAAGAGTGAGATTGTGAAACCGGCGGGCACGCCTGTACGTCCAAGGAGCAAGATGATGATAGCAATAGTGGTCGTCTTGGTCCTAGTCATAGCGGCAGTGGCAGGAGCGTGGGCTGCGGGACTACTCGGCGGGGGAGATAAAGGAGAGAAAGTGCTAGTCATCGCGATGAGCTCCGACGTCGAGAAAATGGACCCGGCGAAAACCAGTGCTATGTATGGCCCGCCAGGGATGATCTACGAGACGCTCATAACGAGAGATCTGACTGGAGCTTTCAGGCCTGGCCTAGCCGAGTGGTGGAACTTGAACACGACGGACCCGGACCACCCAACTTTCGAGATCCGGCTGCAACAGGGAGTCAAATTCCACGACAACACACCGTTCAACTCGAATGCGGTCAAGAGGATCATCAACTACTCCTCTCAAGATGACAGCTGGGTACAGTACGAGTTCTGGGCGATATACGGATGCCAGAACAAGACCGGCTGGCCAGACGCTGGAATGTGGGCCAAGGACGCCTATAACCTGGTCTTTAACCTGACTTGGGCGGACGTCGCGCTACAGTTCAACCTATCGCACCTGTACGGCTCTATGATGGGGCCTGACGCGCTGGAGTCTGACGGGTTGGACAACTATGGCACGGTTAACCATAAGGTCGTGGGCACCGGACCGTTCATGCTTCAAGAATGGGTCGCGGGAGACCACATCACGTTAGTGAAGAACAAGAACTATTCGTGGGGTGCGCCTTGGTTCGAGAACAAAGGTGCCGCGAAGATTGACAAAGTGATCTACAGGATCATAACCGACCCGACCGCGAGATTCGCGGGGTTCGAGAGCGGTGACATCGATATCCTGCAGCAGGTGCCTCCGAACAAGGTGCCGACGTACCGGGACAACCCTGACAAGTACACTGTCATCACCGGTCGCGGCCAGGGCACATACCATGTGGAGTTCAACTGCAACAAGACTCCGTTCACCAACCCTGACCTGAGAAGGGCTTTCGGATACGCGATCAACAGGACTCAGATCCTTGATGTCGTTTGGTATGGCATTGGCGAGGAGGGAGTGAACTACCTCTCACCGATCGAACCTGAATCCACGAAGGTCCCGGCCCAGTACAACTACAGCTACAATGTGCCCAAGGCCATCCAGCTGTTCGAGGCGGGCAACTACAAGAACAACGATTCGGACGTCTGGCTAGAGAACTTGACGACCAACGTGGAGCTGACGCTGCACCTGTGGACGACGACCAAGGGCGAGGACATCGCCATGTCACAGATACTGAAGACCCAGTTCGAGGCCGTCGGAGTGCATGTCGAGCTGACGACGTACACGGAGACTGTGCTCAGGGACAAGGCCGCGTCGAGCGAGCAGGAGGCCATATTGTTCTGGTACTCATGGCCGCGGGCAGAGATCTTGGACTGGCACTTCGGCACATGGGCAGCGGGCGGTTCGAACACTGGATGGTACATGGACTCCGTCTTCGACGACTATGTCACCAACTGGACCTACGCGACGACCGAGAAGGAGTTCTCGGACAACGCGACCGCTGGGCACATCCGGCTGCTAACACAGGGACCGTGGGCCCCGATTCTGTTCTGGTATCAGATCTTCGCGATCCACAACTATGTGAAGGGCTGGACCGTCAACCCGCTGGGACAGGAGCAGGTAATCAACATCGTAGATGTTGACATCCATAAGTAGTCGAAAACTCAATCAAACCCCTTCCCATTTCATTACATAGAATCCGGCAAACCCGCACATACAAACGGAGTTCACAGGCAGATGACTAGGTCGCATAACAGGTTCGACAGAGGGTTGGGCACGTGGCGGATCTAATCTCCTACATCGTGAGAAAGCTGCTACTGGCCATCCCCGTTGTTCTCCTTGCCACTTTCATAGTATTCCTAATGCTACACCTGACCCAGGGAGACCCTGCGCTCGCTCTCGTCCCGCCTCGCCATACCATCGCAGATGTCGAAGAAGTCCGCGAGAAGTACGGCCTGAACGACCCTTTGTATACTCAGTACGGATTGTTCCTTTGGCGGCTTCTGCATGGGGACATGGGCACATCAGTGAGTACATTCACGTCGGTCAGCGGCCTGGTGTTCCAGAAGCTCCCGAGAACTCTTGAGCTGATGGCGATCGGCCTGACGATCTCCTACAGCATCGGAATACCCCTTGGCATTCTCTCTGCGTTGCGACAGAATTCAGTCGCTGACCGCGGAGTCATGGTTTTCACGCTCGTCGCCTACGCGATGCCATCGTTCTGGCTCGGCATACTGCTGATGCTACTCTTCGCTGTCAAGCTCCACTGGTTGCCTCTAGGAGGCACCGTGGGAAGCTTCGCGAGCATAATACTGCCGACGGTTACCCTTGGACTCGGCAACTCGGCCCTCACGACGCGTATGATGAGATCGAGCATGCTGGAAGTCATGAGAATGGACTACATAACCCAGCTCAGGTCCAGAGGTCTTCCTGAGCGCGAGGTGATTTTCAAGCACGGGCTGAAGAACGCCATACTGCCCGTGATCACTGTCATTGGACTCGACATCGGATGGTTTGTTGGCGGCGCTGTTGTCGTCGAGACCATCTTCTCCTGGCCAGGCATTGGCAGGCTCGTCTATGAATCCATATTGAGAGACGACTTCCCGGTTGTCCAGGGATGCATATTGATCCTGGCAATGTTCGTCGTCGCGGGCAATCTGATTGCCGACATCCTCTACGCGATTGCCGACCCGAGAGTGAGGTTGGGATGATGTTCCGCAAGAGACTCAACAACCTGATGATCTCGTGGAAGTCCTCCGGGGGATTCAAACAGACCGCACTGGAAATCGTTTCACGAGGCAGCAGGAATCCCATGGTTGCCCTCGGAACATCGATAATCATCGTGATGGTTGCCCTCGCACTCCTCGCGCCTTTCCTACCCATAGCCGACCCTACCCTTTCCGTCATCGACGTCAAGGAGAGGCTGCTTCCGCCGTCTGGTCGTCACTGGTTTGGGACTGACAATGTGGGGCAAGATGTCTTCAGCAGGGTCATCTGGGGAACAAGAGTGTCACTGACAGTCGCATCATTGGCAATCTTCTTCTCATTGATTATCGGGGTCACGCTCGGACTGATGGCAGGGTACTTCGGAGGCGTTGCAGACTACATAATCGCGGGCACGATCGACCTATTCTGGACGTTTCCTGCTTTCCTCCTAGCCCTGGCATTTGCTGCAGCTCTCGGCTCCAGCCTCATGAATGTGATTCTCGCCATTTCCGTGTCCTACTGGGCGGGTTTCGGAAGGCTGATGCGCGGCCAGGCACTGGCCGTCAGAGAGCGACAGTTCATTGAAGCCAGCAGGGCGTTGGGTGCGAAGAGCTGGAGAATCATGTTCACCCACGTGTTGCCCAACTGCATCGCGCCGCTCACGGTCTGGGCGTCCGTAGGGGTGGCGGATGCAATCACAATCGAGAGCAGCCTGAGCTTCCTGGGCGCAGGCACCCCTCCAAGCACTCCCAGCTGGGGCAACATGTTGAACCTGGGGATGCAATACATCGGGGAGGCGTGGTGGGTCGTGACCTTCCCCGGGGTGATCCTTCTAATCACGGTCCTCGGCTTCAATCTCCTTGGGGACGGCCTGCGGGATGTCTTGGACCCGCGAATGAAGGGGATGAGACGATGATGCCAGGGAGGACGCCCATCATCGAGATCAAGAGCCTGCGGACACAATTCATCCTCCGCGAGGGGACAGTAACCGCCCTCGACGGCATCGACCTGACCATATACGAAAACGAATCACTTGGCATCGTCGGAGAGACTGGCTGTGGCAAAAGCATGACCGCATTCTCCATACTCAGACTCGTCCCATCTCCTGGAATTATTGAAGGGGGCAACATCTTCTTCAAGGAACCGAAAGAGGTCAGAAACAGGAGATTGCGCTACGTTGCTGATGTCCAGGCCTGGTATGAGAGGCAGACGTTGGAGAAGAGGCGGGAGCTCTTCGCAACCTACGGTCCAAGGCCGAGGGGACGCAAGGGGCGGGTGGGGAGCTATACAAAGGAAGAGATAAAGAAGATGATACCCCCGGACGAGGCGCCACACAAGCTCATCATGGCGCACCTGTCATTGTTAGCTAAGGAGATACCGGACAGCGACACGGTTGGCAAGGATGCCGCCCTTTGCGCCTTCGACCTATTGAACAAGAGCCACGACTACATG
>JALHSX010000126.1 GCA_022865445.1 Thermoplasmata archaeon
AGCGTCGAGCTCGACTTTTTTAGAGACTGCATCTATTGCCCCCCAAAATCCTGGTGTCGTTATCTCGAGGGTGCATTTCTTTGCGGGGCCTGCGAGTTCGCCGTCCTTGACGAAGTATGCTTCCCTTGAAACGTACTTCTGATTGTATCTCTTGTCGTCGATGTTCCACTCAGTGAATGAGCGCATCAGAACGCCATCCTTCACAGAACCTATGAGCTCGTCCTCCTGGAAATCTCCGGGAGCCACGAATGTATTGGCCATACGCGCAATTGGCTCTCTTAGATAGTATTCCGATCGAGAAGACCCGTTGCTCTTCAGATTCATTCGCGAGGCTGTCTCCCGGTTCTGAAGGAATTCATTGATCAGCCCTTCCTTGTAGAGGTGCCTGGGTCGCGCCTTGACGCCTTCCTGGTCATACAAGTAGTATCCGTATGAGCCTGGGACCGTTGGATCGTCAATCACAGTGGCGTACTTTGACCCAATCTTCTTGCCAATCATGTCCGGCGATACGAAGGACCTGCCGGCCTGCGACATCTCTCTTCCCAGGATCCTGTCAGCCTCCATGGGATGGCCGCATGACTCGTGTGCTGCGATGCCCGTTACCTCGGATCCACACACAAGGTCGTATACGCCTGGCTTGAGCATCTTGCCGTGATCGATCTGGTTCTTGAGCATCCGCATTTCAGCTGGCAAGACTCGCCCTAGATCCCACTCATCGACCTTCTCCCACCCGCCGCTAGCTCCCCACTCCCTGAGGCTCATGGCAAGCTCGCCCTTCGAAGATACCATGTTGGAGGCCTCGATGACCACTCTCGGGATGAAAGAACGGATGCGTGAGCCCTCCGAGTTCGCAAAGAAACCTCCGATTTCGTAATCTATGAGCTCGTAGTATCGGCCCTGAACCTTGACGCCCGTCTTGGCAACAAGCGAATCCAATTCCCTCAGAAACGCAAGCTTGTCTTCGGTCGTGACATCGATGAGACTGCGCTTCTGAGAGACCGCCCAAGTTGTCCGAACGGGTTGTTCTGAGGACATAGTGACTGGGGATTTCCTCTTGCCACCCTTGGCCAGCCTGAGCGCCTGCTTGGCAAGTCTCGCGCCCTCAACTCTTGATACGCGATTGCTGCTGGCGAAGCCGATCCCAGTGGGAAGGACGACGCGAACATTCATGCCAGAGTCCTCTAACGAATTCAGGCCGCTCACCTGGGAGGACTTGACAGCTAGACCTCTCATGTTCCTCTCCTCCAATCTGACCTCTGCAAGCAGAACAGTCGCCTTCGACCCGATCGCTCTGAGCGTCGCCTCAGCAACATCCTCATCCAACATCGGTATGCCTTCTTCGCGACGCATGAACGAGACACATATTAAAAGTAGACCCGACTGCGCAAGGGCTTGCGACCGACAAGGTTAGATAGAGGCGCTTCGTTCGCAAAGTCGAGGCCAATAGATGGCTATGGACCCCGAGAAGGCTATCGTGCTCTATCCTGCCTATTTTGACATCCGTCTGAGCAGAGCTAAAGGGCGGAGGGTCGCGAAGAAGGATGCGATCGAAGCTCCCAGTGCGCAGATGCTCTTCTCGGCAGCGAAATCTCTGAATCTCGACTGCATACTCGAGCTCGAGAAGAGTCACCCCAGGTTCTGGTATCGCTCGGGCGGCAGGGTGCTTGTGGAACCGAAACTGGACAAGCCGCAGCTCATGGTCAAGGTTGCTCAGAAGCTGAAGACCACTCCGCGCGACAAAGAATGAGCCTACCTGTCTTGGGGCGTCTCGACCTCTTCTACGAGTTTCTTGCCCGCGGAGACGCTGTCGACGGAGTGTATCACTCCGCCGCAATCGGATATGGTCTCCTCGACGCTCTCGAAATCTATCGAGGTCCCCTCTATTGTGATCTTGACGCTCTCGGTCTCCCTGTCAACTTCCTCGAGAGTGCAGTTGACACCAGAGACACCGTTCAGAACCCCTATCCTTCGCGACATCTCTATGATAGTGGGGTGATGGGGCTTCAACACGTCCAAAACAAGGCGCTTTATCTCGCTCACTTACCCTTTCCCTGCCGGCAGTTGGAGTTACGGGGTCTGCCTATATATTTCTTTTCAAGACTGACGACGACAATATGACGTCTGGCATATTCGAAGACAACCATTCTCGCAGGGTTTAATAGCGGACGAATCAATCCGACGCCGTGGCAAGGTCAGCGATTCCTCCGGAGGAAGTCAAGGTTCTGGACATCAACGCGTCCTACCTTGGGGTGAGAACAATCACCTTGATGGAGAACGCAGGAGCAGCAGTCGCGGAATACGTCCTGAGCATCTGCAAGCCGGATGCGAAAGTGGCCGTTCTGTGTGGGAAGGGCAACAACGGGGGAGACGGGTTTGTCGCAGCCAGACATCTGGCGAAGGCAGTCCGCGCCGAATCCTACCTGGCAGAACCACACGAGGAAATCACCAGCGACATCGCGAGGGTCAACATGGAGAGGGCCAAGGACACGATCAGACCGCTCGAACACTTCCACCCTGGGCAGTATGAGATCATAGTCGATGCTCTGCTGGGCGTGGGTCTGCAAGGAAGACCCAGGGACCCCTACTCTAAGTTCATCAAGACCGTCAATCAGTCCCGGAGGACCATTGTCTCGGTCGACGTGCCTTCCGGATGGCCCTCAGACCTTCAAGTGAGACCGACGGCGACAGTGGCTCTCCACGCTCCGAAGCTTGGCATGAACCCGCACAACTCCGGCAAGATCATCGTGAAGGACATCGGGATCCCGAAGGAGGCTGAGACCTACTGCGGACCAGGTGACTTTGCTCTCATCCCGAGAAGGAAGAAGGATGCCCACAAAGGCGACGCTGGGAGGATCCTCGTGATCGGCGGAGGACCATACGCTGGAGCTCCTGCGTTCACGGGCATGGCGGCGATGAGAGCCGGCGCCGACCTGACCTTTGTCGCTACCCCTGAGCCTGCCGCCCTTCCGGTTTCCATATACTCTCCCAACATCATTGTCAAGCCCTTGAAGGGAGAGACACTCTCGGAAGAGCACGTCGACTACCTCGTCGATTTCGCGAGGGGGATGGACGTTGTGGCCATCGGCCCGGGATTGGGCAGCGCTAAGGAGACCATCTCCGCAGTTCAGGACATAATATCGAGGGTGAGCACGCCTTTGGTGATCGATGCGGATGCCATCGTCGCCTGCGGTGACAGGCCTGGGATACTCAAGAAGAAATCTGGAGTGATCACTCCTCACGCTGGCGAGTTCAAGAAGCTGACCGGCAAGACCGTTCACCCCGACGACCAAGAAAAGAGGGGAGAGGCGGTGAGAGAGGCTGCGTCGAGATTCAAGATGACCATTCTTCTCAAGGGCCCGACAGACGTGATAAGCGACGGGAGATTCGTCAAATTGAATAGAGTCCACAACGACGCAATGACAGTAGGGGGCACCGGGGACGTGGTCACTGGCATCGTCGCTTCCGTACTTGCCCAGAACGCGACTCCGTTCGCCGCCGCAAGGGTCGGTGCATTCACAGCGGGGGTCGCCGGCAACCTCGCGTTCGAGGAGAAGAGCTACGGCCTTCTGGCCACTGACGTGATTGAGAAGATACCTTTCGTCCTCCGCAGATACTTGTGAGAGGCCAGCGGAGGACCGAGTATGAAATTGGCGATCGTCGCAGACATCCACTCGAATCTCCAAGCGCTCAAGGCAGTGATGAGGGAGATAGAAGGCGCGAAGATCGACCAAGTGGTCTACGCCGGAGACATCGTTGGGTACGGAGCGAACCCAAACGAGTGCTGCCATATCGTCGGAGATGCGGCTGCACACGCAGTCCTGGGCAATCACGAGATCTCGGCTCTCACGAAGGATACGACAGGGATGAATCCACATGCGGCCGCGGCATCTCGATGGACCGCCGCGGCCTTGGAAGAAGGATCTCAGAAATTCCTCAGGTCTCTTGAGATCGAATCGAAGTTCGAGGCTGGCGACATGAAAGTCGCCATGTACCACGGCTCGGTCGGGAGCGCGACCGAATACGTTTTCGAAGATGAGATCAATGAAGATATCGTGAGAAGCTCTGGCTGCGACCTTCTCATTCTCGGGCACACTCATATGCCATATGTGAAGGATTTCGGCTCAATGATGGCAATAAACCCGGGTTCTGTAGGGCAACCGCGAGACGGAGATCCCAGAGCGAGTTTCGCGGTTCTCGATACGGACAGAAGGAACTGCATTGTCAGAAGAGCCGGCTACGACATTGGTGGCGCTTCGGAGGCGATACTTGCCGCCGGACTGCCCAGGTTGCTGGCAGACAGGCTTTTCCTTGGCAGATAGGGAATCACATTTATCTCCATGTCACAGTATAGAGAACCGTGAACCTGGAACCAGTCCCTGATCTTCCCGCACTTGTCATCGAGGGGCAGAGGAAATGGGTGTGCGTTTCCGATCTTCATCTTGGAATAGAGGCGCAGCTCAGGCGTGCCGGGTTCAACATTCCTTCTCAGGCTCCAAAGATGCTCTCGAGCCTTGAGTCGCTCGCATCCCATGGAGACAATCTCCTGATACTCGGCGATGTCAAGCACAAGATACCTTCGGTGAGCTACCGGGAAGACAGAGAGATTCCTCCGTTTCTAGAGACTCTCCTCAGAAGGTACAGGAATGTGACGATCGTCGCAGGCAACCATGATGGCGGACTATCCGCGATTCTTCCAGCTGGAGTCCAAGCGGTTGCCGGACGAGGTTTGAAATTGGATGACGTAGGTGTCTGTCACGGTCACGTCTGGCCTGCCGAAGAGACGATGAGCGGGTCCAAGCTAGTCATGGGACACATCCATCCTTCGGTTCTGCTCACGGACACCCTGGGGACAAAGAGCAACGAGAAGTGCTGGGTGAGGGCGGGATTCAGAAGGAAACAAGTCCTAGAGAAGTACCCAAGCTGCCCAAACGAGCTCGTTGTGGTGCCCGCATTCAATCCCCTCTTGACAGGTACACCGGTGAACAGGGCGAGCAGTGCGAGACTGGGGCCGATTTTCAGAAACGCATTGGTCGATGAAGGAAGCCTCGTGGTGTATCTTCTTGACGGAACGAACTTGGGGCCTCCGCCAAGAAAGTGAGAAGAAGAGTGCGTAACTCCTGAACGAGCGCGCTTCACTTCGTCGGTCTGTCAAAGAAGATGCTCTTGCCCGTCGCCGAGAGCGGAATTCCATGCATGATGTTGGATTTCCCCACCTTCAGGCGCCTGGTGGCGACACCTATCCTGTACATGATCCTGTTGTCCACATTGAGTTCCGAGGCCATCTTGGCGGCTGACCCCAGTGCGATTCCGAGATCGAGTAGTCTCACTCCGCAATTGGGGCCCTGGAAATCTCCGGTGAGAGCTTTGGTGTTGAACTCCTCGCAACTCGCATAGCCGCATGCTCCGCAGTTCAATCCCAGGCCCTTGTGAGGCAAGAGGCCGATGAGAATGACCGCATCGGAATCGAGGACGTTCTTCCCATCCCGCTCGAAGCCAGAGACGCCTCGCTCCTTCCCAATCTGGATCATCTCGTTGCCAACCGTGATCCTTTCCGAATCTGACATCGTGATGATCTCGATGAAATCCTGGCCGGCTGCTTTCGGGGCGGTCCTAGCCGCAACCGCCATGAGCTCGCTCACGAACTTCACAGTGTCCTTGATCGTCATGATGAGTGCATCACGTGTCGGTCTTTTATATCCGTTGCTGTCTGGGAATTTGGCTTTCAACAAGGCTAGCGTTCTGCGACCAGCGGGAGGCTCTTGAATCTGAGCGACTCCATGCGAGACGCAAAATCCATAGTCCCGACACGGCCAGCGAGATACTCAGTCACCACAGACACGATCTCAGGGGATAGACCTTCGGTCAGCTCAACTTTCGGCTTGAGGACACTGCCAAGAGGACCGTCTGGAAGGCATTGTGCTTGCTCTTCGAGAAGGTCGGTCAATGGGCAGTTATCGTACCAGTCCCGCATACAGTCACCTTGACTGGAATCATGTCCTTGCAGAATCGCAGATGCCTGCTTGCTCAATCCTGCCTTCCTGCAAGCCGAGCTTACGAAGTGTCTCATGTCGCAAGGCCGAAGCTGCGGTAGCCCGTATTTCTTCCTGAGATGCTCCCAGCGGCGTCTAAGTATGCGGTTATCTTGTTCCCGTTTTGAGTCGATGCGCCCCGAAGTGGTCCTGTATGGCAGAATCGGATCGTCCAACGAGACACCCGAACAGACGCTGCTCCATTCGACAAGAGCTTTCTGGAGGTCACTGGGCAATCGGACCGCTATTTGACTGTCGGTTTTGAAGTCGCACTCAGAGCCCGAAGCGACAATGGCTGTCGGTCTGCCCTCGCCATCGTATCTGACATGCTTCCATCGGACCTTACACAGGTGCTGCGGTCGCCATCCAGTTTGAGCTATTAGGAGCCACTCAAGCCGCATGTGCACATCCGTCTCGGTCGTCATTCTCTCAGCCCACTTGCGGACGACCTCATCGGACGGAGTCTCTCGCCGCCTTGTCTTGGGCAGCTTTGGAAGGTCCCTCCTGAAGTCAA
>JALHSX010000127.1 GCA_022865445.1 Thermoplasmata archaeon
AGTGGTCGAGGCAATCAAGCTCCAGAGTGGTTTCGGATTCGGGGGAGGGGGCTGCGCGGCCGCTCACGCCGTTCATAACGGCCTGACGATCTTGCCTGGAATCGCGCGGAAGCATGGCGAGATCGTGGCTTTCGGCACGCTTGTCCAGATGGTCCTCGAGAAACGCCCTATGGGCGAGATAGAGAGGGTCATGCGGTGGTGCAAATCGATGGGTCTCCCGATACGGTTGCAGGAGCTCGGGCAGCTCGACAGAGCCCAACTGTACCTAGCTGCGGACAAGGCGTGCGATCCCAGCGATTCGATGGTTTGCATGCCATTTCTCGTGACGCCTAGGATGGTCCTCGACGCGATGGAGGAGGCAGACAAGCTAGGGAACGCGCTGTCTTAGCTCAGCGTGGAGACCTGGGGCGGATGCTGGCCAATACTAGATAAGCCTATATATGGCCATCACGATTATTGAGTGAGGCCGCCTTCAGGGCGGCGATAGAAGGGATGATTTAGAGGAGGCACTCGCAAATGAACAGTCCAATGGGCACAATATTCGCTCACGGAACCACCCCGCCGTGGCTTCCGCGAGAGGTCGCGGAAGGCCGCAAGTTCGCATGGTGGGCACAGATAATGTTCTTCTTGACTGCGGTCCTATGGTTCATGTTGGCCATAGCTCTCATCGCGTTCTACATAGCCCGCGGCGGCACCGGGACGCTCGTAGTGGGCGTGTTCGGGTTCTTCGGGATGCTCATCTGTTTCCTGGCTGCCGTGTTCATGAAGAAGACGGTCATCGACGCGATAGACCAGGGAAGATTTCATGACGCGAAGAACGACAGCCTCATATGGGTCATATTCGGCCTTGTGGGGTTCGTCATACCTGCGCTGTTCCTGATCCTGACATACGCCAAGCTCGGGGATGCCCTCGTGACGCAGGCACCCGTTGGCTACCAGCCGTATTCGCCCGGCACCGTTTCGGTACAGCAGCCCGCGCCCTATGCGCCTCCACCTGCACCGATCCAAGGGCCCGCGCCGGTACAGCCGGTTCCGCCTGGAGCTCAGTACCACGCGCACCAGACCCCGATGGTCAGGTGCAAGAACTGCAGCGTGCAGTACCCGGTGTTCATGCATTCGTGCCCGAACTGCGGGGCTCCAAAAGAGTAAAACTATTTCTCTTTCCATCCTTTTCTGTTTTTCATCAGATAGTGTGAATCATGACCGAAATGCTGTACATGAAGGACGTGGAATCGAACTACATCAGAGAGTTCGATGCGAAAGTAATCGAACGCGGTTTTGACTATGTGGTCCTTGACAGGACAGCTTTCTATCCACTTGGCGGCGGCCAGCCTTCTGACACCGGCTCTCTTGTCTGGTCCGGCGGGACGGCCGAGGTCAAGGAGGTCACGAAGAAGGAGGGGGTGAGGCATCACCTGGTTCAGAACCCCGACATCGTGCCTGATGCCGTCCGGGGCGTGCTCAATTGGGAGCGAAGATACGCTCACATGAGAATGCACACTGCGCAGCACATACTATCTGGAGTCGTCTACGACATCTGCAAGGCCCGAACGGTTGGGAATCAGCTGTATCATGATCGGTCTCGGATAGATTTCGCACCCATCAAGTTCACCGACGAGATGGTCGCCGAGGTTGAGCGGCGCACGAACGAGGTCTTGGCTTCGGGGGCCAAGGTCGAGATATGCACTGAATCCCGCGCTGAGATAGAGAAGAGTGTGGACGCTCAGAGAGCCAACTTAGACCTTCTTCCCAAGTCCATGCAGGAGCTGAGAGTGGTCAAGGTCGAGCAATACGACGTCTGCCCTTGTGCCGGAACCCATGTCCGCTCCCTCTCGGAGGTCGGCAAGATCAAGGTCATCAAGCGTGAGAACAAGGGCAAGGATCGGGAGCGAATAACCTACGAGCTCGTCCAGGCATAGATTCCTAGGCAATCCAGCCTAACCCTTAAGTACACAGCCGTGAAATATTCACTTCAGGGGTCAAATGGTCGAAACACAAACCGCAAGCGAAGTATCAAGAATGGCAATCCAGTTCAGCATGGTCTTCGCCATCATAGGCGTGTCGTTGCTCTATCTCGCCATCGCGATATCCGACGCATCCGAGATGGTGAAGGTACTCTGGGCGAGCGGTCTTTCGCTGACCATGGCTTTCACGTTCCTGATCATCTGGACTATGGCCAGAGACTCGATGAGGGTTCATGAACGCGAGTCCAGAAGAAGAAT
>JALHSX010000128.1 GCA_022865445.1 Thermoplasmata archaeon
ACCTCCTGAACAATCTGGACCCGTCGGAAGCCACCGAGTATCTCCGAGAGATATTCTCAGTTCTGAAACTGCACGGAATAGAGGACTGCCAGGTAGACATCGGGATCGTCCGTGGCCTGGACTACTACACGGGAATGGTCTTCGAGATCGATGCACCTAGACTCGGCGCCGAGAAGCAGGTCCTTGGCGGAGGATCGTACACGCTCTCAGAGCTTTTCGGCGGTGAGCCAGTCTTCAGCACCGGTTTTGCAATCGGCATAGACAGAGTCTTGCCCGCCCTTGAGAAGGAGAAACCCGCAGTCGAGCCACCCATCCTTGACGCGTACGTCATCCCGGCCAAGGAGGACATGAGGAAGTACGCGTTCGGGATTGTCGCGAGGCTGAGATCGCAGGGCATCCGGGCCGATGTCGACCTGATGAGAAGGACAATGAGCAAGAATCTGAAGTACGCCTCTTCGACGGGTGCCAGATACGCCGTCATCGTCGGCGAAGAGGAGATGGCGAAGCGATCGGTTACCCTAAGGGACATGAAATCCGGCGAGCAGAGGTTGGTCTTGGCGGACGAGCTTGGCGTGGCAATCAAGAAGGCAGAAGCGTCAAAGCTGGTCGGTCATTGAGCATTCTGCAAAGAATCAAGAGATCCATCCGGAGCATCGCCCCGGATGGGTTGGAGTTTTATCTCGCCTACGGGTAGAAGCCTCGGAGTCTCGTCGCGTCCGCGACTCTCTTCACCGCTACGAGGTACGCTGCGTCCCTCATGTTGCACTTGTGCTTCTCGTGCATGTTCCAGACCTCGTGGAACGCTGCAGTGATTTTAGCATCGAGGCGCTTGTTGACCTCGTCCTCGGTCCAGTAGTAGTTGTAGTTGTTCTGGACCCACTCGAAGTAGCTCACTGTTACGCCGCCTGCATTCGCAAGGATGTCGGGCAAGACGAGCACGCCGTTCTTCCACATGATCGCGTCAGCCTCGAAAGTCGTCGGGCCGTTCGCGCCCTCACCGGAGATCTTGGCCTTGATCTTCGAGGCGTTGTCCTTGGTGATTACGTTCTCGAGAGCGCAGGGCAATAGCACATCGACCTTGAGCTCGAGGATCTCCTGGTTGCTGATGGGCTTCGAACCGGGGAATCCGATGACGCTGCCGGTCTTGACCTTGTGCGCCCAGACTTCCTCGTACTTCAGGCCCTTCTCGTTGATGATCCCGCCCTTGGAGTCCGTCACAGCGATCACCTTGGAGCCGAAGTCGCGCTCGATGAGCTTGTGAGCGAATGCGCCCACATTGCCGTAGCCCTGGATGGCCACGCTTGCGCCCTTCAGATTCATGCCGATCTTCTTCGCGGCCTCTCTGACGGTGAAGACTAGACCCCTCGACGTCGCCTCAGGTCTGCCCAATGAGCCGCCCAGCTCTCTTGGCTTTCCTGTGATGACGCCCGGGACTGCGTAGCCCTTCATCATGCTGTAGGTGTCCATGATCCAGGCCATCTCTCTGCCGCCCGTGTTGACGTCGGGTGCCGGTATGTCCTTCTCCGGGCCGATGATGATCGATATCTCGGACGCGTACCTGCGCGTCATCCTCTCAACCTCGCTCAGTGACATCTTCTTCGGGTCGCATATGATGCCGCCCTTCGCGCCACCATAGGGGATGTCCACTGTCGCGGTCTTCCAGGTCATCCAGGACGAAAGGGCTCTGACCTCATCGATGTCCACCTGCGGGTGGTATCTGATGCCGCCCTTGTACGGGCCACGGGCTTCATTGTGCTGGACTCTGTATCCAGTGAAGACCTTGATCGTTCCGTTATCCATCTTGACCGGGAAGTGCACATGGAGCTCCCTCTTCGGGCTCTTCAGGACTTCGATCATTCCCTGATCGAGGCCCAGGGTCTTCCCCGCCTTGTCGACCATCTTCTTCATTTCCTCAAACGGATTTGCGTTGCCTGCCATTCTAACACCATTATCTAATCCATGCCTGCCGAGAAGACTCCCCGGGCAGGATGATTGGAAAAGTGGATGCCAAGATTGAATTTAAAGGTTGCCTCTTAACTAGGCTTTCTCGGTGGAAAGGCTGCGATTTCTCAATCATGTTTTAAAAGGTTCTTCGAATACATGGCCTCCGGATTGGAACGGATGTCCGATTCGCATCAACGGATTGAAAAGCCGCGATTCCGCAGATACGCCTTTCGACAGGCACATCCGAAAAACCAACGGTCGCTCCCGATAACGGCGCTATATGCTAGGGGAGATCGAATCCGATCAGTATCGACGCGAGCTTCGGGTCGTCATCGAGCCCAGCGCTCTCCCTGAGGAAGAGGTCTCCTGC
>JALHSX010000129.1 GCA_022865445.1 Thermoplasmata archaeon
CGTTCACATCGCCCTTCAGATACTCCCTGAACTGCGACTTCACCCGTTCGTAGTGCTCCTCGAGGGTGGCCTTCTTCAGTCCCTTGTATCTCGTCCGCATGTACTTCGCTGCGTCCCGGTCGGACCGCCCTTCAAGGTAGCATCGGACGTAGTCCAGCGCGGAACCGTTCAGGAAGATGAGCTTCGAAGCGTCGATCATCAAGACGCCTTTGCTCTCGCTGTCGACTCTGAGGTGGAACCTGTGCCCTTTCAGATCGCCCTTGCCATCGTACCTGTAGGTGCCCTGCTTGAGCCCGAGCTCGCGCGGGTCTTGGAATATGGCGCCCAATAGCTTCATCTTCCGCCTCCGGCACAGGCGCAAGCGCACGCACAAGCGCAGGCGCAACCGCTGAACCCGCCTCCGCCCCAGCCTCCTCTGCCTCCGCCCGCGGTCGCTGCGACCACAGGTACCGGATGCGTCTTCGAGGTCACCTCTTTACTGAGCTCCTTCATCTTGGAGGTCATGTTGTTCGCTGCTACCTTGACCTTCGACGCGTATCCGTTCGCCATGGACTGGAGGCTCTTGCCGGCAGGTGACGGAGAGCCGGTGCTCGTGGTTCGCGCGGTGTTTGGCCCTCGTGCACCATACGGATAGCCGATGAATATCGTCGTCATGCGCCTGTCATAGTTGGGGTCGAGCATCATCCAATCGTGCTTCTGATCCACGCCCTTCGAGAAATCCTCGGGAGTTCCTGCTGCTTTGACCTGTTCCCAAGCGGCGTCGCAGATCCTCTCATAGTACACTTTGGTAGCGTGATAATCGAACCCTCTGAGCTTGTGACCGGTGTCTTGGACAAGGTGCACCAGGGCCTCCTTGAGGAGCGCGTGGTCCATCGTTCCGTCCACCTTGATCGCGACGAGATACTCGTCCTCGTAGCGGTAATCGCCCTTCTCGCCCAGTTTCTTAGCCAATCTCATCGGCATCGCTTCCGATTCGATCCTGACCTTGTCCTTCTTCACGAGCCCGAACAGGATCATCGTCGCGACCATCTCGAGCGGCCTCTCGAGCACTATCGCGGCCTCCACTGCAGTCAGGTCGCGCCTCGGTCCCGCCCCCGCCTGGCTGAGCTCGGGTTCGAAGTAGTCCACAGCCCTATTCCGGGTAGCGCGCCTTCCGGCCACGAACGCGACGGCTACGATGATTGCCAAGAAGATGAGCGGCCAGCACACGCCCAGTAGCGCTGCAACGCTCCCGAGGAATTCCGTCAGCGTGTTTGTGGACGGCTGCTTGTAGTACTTGTCGACATACTGAGACGGGAAGCCGGCTCCAAAGTCATAGAGCCCGCTCGCCTGGTCGCTCGGGCTGACGCCTGACGCGCTCCAGGTCGCGACCACTAGTCCAGATGAAGGATCGACCGCGATGGAGTCCCATACCCTGTCCTGGAGGTAGACCGCCTCGGCCGCATTTGCGAACCCTTCCGGGAAGAATATCCTCGCCTTGAGGACACCGGTCAGTCCCTGTTGGTAGGTCTCGCTGAACCATGTGGGCGTGAACTTGATGCCAACAGTGCCTTTCACGATCTCGTTCTCGTAGACCATGTGCTTGTTGTTGACATGGAATCTCAGCGAGAACACGCTGTGTGCTTGGATCGCGTCCTGCGTCTGAGAAGTGAATTCAACGGCCAGGCCTATCTTGACATTCGGAGACTTGTGGATGAGCGCTGGTTCGTAGTTGACGCCGTTCACGGTTATCGTGGCAGTGGCGGACGCGGAGTCGTAGTACTGGTTCGGAAGTCCGATATCCGCGCCGTCCATGAGGTCGCCGTAGTTCTTGAAGTTGAAGGTGTAGTCGATGTCCACGCTTCCGTCCTTCAGGATGTGAACATCGACATACTCAGAATCGGTGGTGAAGCTGTATGTCTGGGCCCTGGAAGCGCTGGGGAGCATGACTAGAGCCCCCAGGAATGAGACAACGAGAAGGATCGCAACTGAAAGCGATGCTCCCAATAACGAGATCGCGTTTCCCCTAGAGCTCATGCCACCAGCCTCACCATTTGGGCGCTTCTTCCATCGCGAAGATGGCGCCGCAGAAGGAGCATTTCGCGCTGATGCCGCCCTGGATGACGGTCAGGTCCTTCGCTGTGATGGGAGCGCCGCAGGACTTGCACTTCATCTCCCTCGCGTCGAATGTGCCCGAGCCATCCATCTTCACGTTGAAGGTCTGCTGTATCTGCGTGGGCTTCGTCGCCTCTATCTTCTCGATCCGATAGACGAAGAAGAACATGACGAACGCAATCAGGAGGAGAACAGCGCCGATGATCACATTCTCGATAGAGCCTGCGATGAGGAATATCGCGCCGAGCAACGCGAGGCAAATCCCGAAGAACACTAAGACGCCCTCGACGATCTTGTTCATCCTGCCCCCGTCCAGTGATTGCCGTCGGTCCCAATATAATGTTGTTGCAAGAAGTCCGCTACCGGAGTTGGAGCCCTATGATGGCGTCCACGGCCTTCACGAACTCCTCTTCCTTGTCCTCGGGGATGGTTGCACCGGCAGCGACCGCGTGACCGCCCCCGACCCCTCCGAGCTTCTCCGCAGCCTTCTTCAGGGCGGCCGAGAGGTCGAGCCCCTTCGAGATGAGATGCTTCGTCCCCCTGCTGGATACCTTGACGCTGTCCTTGACATGCGAGAATGCGAGCGTTGGCTTCGACTGGTCAAGTATGTATTGCATCGCGAGGCCGCACTGGGCACCTGCGAGCGACGGGTCTTCCGCGGTGAAGTATTGCATGTGATCCTTGTGTTTGACACCGTCCGTCTCGATGCTCAGGAGGCGCTGCAGAATCCTATTGTTGTACTCTCTCCTGAGCTCTCCCGCCCTCGCAATCGACTCGTTGTCGCCCATGCAGAGAGCGATGCCCAGGCCTTCATGGTCCATCCTGCCGCATGCGTTGAGCAGGTCCGCGAGGTCCGCTGCAGTCAGGTTCAGGGACGGGATCCAGTGCACATCCGTCACGAGCTCCTCGACCGTCTCCGGCCTGCACCCCTGACCCATGAGCCTGAGAGATAGCATGGATGTGAGCTTCCTCCTGAAGATCTCGTCCAGCGCACCCATGGCCGTGTTCGGGTTGAGGTGGATCGACTCCAGGAACGCGAGCACGTTGTCCTTCCGCCCGGACAGCCCGACGAAGTAAGGGTCCACGGAATCCGCGATGGCGTCCGCGATGGTCGCGCCTTTCAAGCTCAGGCCTCTCTGGACCTCGATGAATCCTTTCTCCTTCGCATAATCCAGGATCTGCTGGTTGACGCCCTTCATGCCGCCCATGTGCTGCCTGTCACCGATTATCCCGGCAATGCAGATCGGCGAGAGGTCCCAGTTGCACGGGTCCATCGTGATGGCCAACAGGAGCGAGACCGTCGACGCGCACGCCTCGGTCATGCCATCCATGCCGTAGAAATGCGGGTTCGCCTGGACGACCTTCCGCGATTTCCTTATGGGCTTGTGGTGGTCCAGGGCC
>JALHSX010000130.1 GCA_022865445.1 Thermoplasmata archaeon
AGAAGACGTTGCCGTCCGCGTCCATTATCGCTGCTCCCGAGCCCTTAGTCATGGTGAACTGGAATAGGCGGTCATAGGCGTGAGAGACGTACATCTTGTCCTTGTCGATTATCTCCTTACTCTTCGGACCTGGCGGCGCAACCTTCAGCTTCGGCGCGTCTCTCGCCCAGTCCGCGACCCAATCCGGTAGACCTAGATCCATTTTAACCCTCTCAGTTTGAGAACCGTACGAAGATACGATGTTTTCGCATTCCGATAGGCTTACAATCGATATTAACATTGTGTGGAGAGTCAATCGAGGGCATACTGGGCCAGACGGCCCTCGTCTACCACTTTCCTCGTCTTCATCCTGCAGTTTCACACGTGTTCCAAGATTTTCGGGAGCAATTCCTTTTCGTTCAGGGGATGGTTGCGTTGGTCTGCCCAATATCCGGGCAGAACCTTGCTGTAATCATCGGCATGTAGGCCTGCCTTCGCGGAAACCGCTCGTTCAGATGCTGGACAATATGGTTAAATAGAAACGATTCATTTACGCTTCGTCTCCAGAACAGGAGCAAACGAGGCGTGGAGTTTGCGTCCGATAAGACTGTTCTTCGTCACCGACTTACATGGATCAGAGCTATGCTTTAGGAAATTCATCAGCGCAATCTCCATCTACAACGCCGACGCGGCCATTGCCCTTGGGGATCTCGCGGGAAAGATGGTCGTGCCCGTATTTGACAACGGTAACGGGACCTACGACGTCAATTTCCTGGCTCAGGATATCCATCTGAACAACAAGACAGAGCTCGACCAGCAGCTGGCCAAGATCAACAACATAGGATTCTACCCCTACATGACTGACAAGAAGGAGGCGGACCACCTCCGGTCAAACCAAAATGAGGTGATGACCATCTTCCACAGGCTCATCAATGAGAGGATGCAGCACTGGATCGAGCTGGCTGATGAGAAGTTGAATGACAGCAAAGCGACGATATTCATGGCCCCTGGTAACGACGACCCAATGGAGATGGATGCAATACTCGAGAGTTCCAAGGTCATGAAATCCGCGGCCATGAAGAACCTGGACGTCCTCGGCTACGAGATGATCACCATCGCCCACACTTCCCCGACCCCATGGGACACACCGAGGGAATGGAGCGAAGAGGAATTGGCGAAGAACATCGACAAGCTCGCAGGAACTATCAAGACCATGGAGCGCGCCATATTCAACTTCCATGACCCACCCTACGGGACGATGCTCGACTATGCACCGAAGCTAAGGGACATGCGCCAATCGGCCGGCGAGACGGAGCACGTCGGCAGCAAGGCGGTATCCGAGGCGATCAAGAAGTACCAGCCGTTCCTAGGCCTGCATGGACACATACACGAGTCTCGAGCCGCACAGAAGATAGGAAGGACATTCTGCGTGAACCCGGGGAGTGAATACGGGGAAGGCGTCTTGAGGGGAGTTCTTCTGACGCTCGCCGATACCAAGATGAAGAGCTACGTGTTTACCTCGGGATAACCGACTGTTCGAACAGTCATTCGATGTGAGGGATAAGATGACAGTACGTTTGCCGGCTGACATTCCGATCGAAGAGTATCCGAAACCAGAGATCTTCGTCGACGAGGCGATTACGCTCGTCAACGAAACTGCCAAGAAAGGGCTCCTGCTGAGGGTCATGGGCGGCATGGCCATCTACATGCACAGCATGGAGTACGAGACGCTCTGGCGGAACCTCGCACGCCTGGGCACCAAGGTCTTCACAGACATCGATTTCGTGGCCTACGGAAAACAGAGGAACGAACTCTATGATTTCTTCCAGAAACGGGGTTACAAGACAGATCCACGGTTCCTCTATCAATTCGGAAAAACCCGGCACATATTCTTCGGCGGCAGAGTCCCCATGGTCGAGATATTCTACGACCAGCTGGAGATGAACCATACAATACCTTACAAAGGCAGGCTCGAGGTCGACGCCCCGACCACACCAGTCGCCGAGCTAATGATGCAGAAGCTGCAGGTCGTCAAGATCAACGAGAAGGACATCAAGGACCTCATCGTGCTGATCAGGGCGCACGATATCGGCATGGACGACCATGAAAAGATCAACCTGAATGTCTTCGATTTCGTGGGCTTGTTCAACGAATGGGGATGGTACTACACGGCGACCATGAACCTGAACAAGGTAAAGAAGTTCGCCAATGAGTACCCGCAGCTCTCCCAAGAGGACAAGACAGTCGTGTCTGGGAGGGTCGACAAGTTACTGGCCCACATCGAACAGAAGCCGAAATCCTTCAAGTGGAAGATGCGTGCGAAGATCGGCACCAAGACCATGTGGTACAACCCGGTCGAGGACTGGTAGGCTTCGCAGCCTACCGCGGAGATTTCCTGGCCTTTCTTGAGCGCGCTCCTTTC
>JALHSX010000131.1 GCA_022865445.1 Thermoplasmata archaeon
ATCCTTCCAGCCAGCCTTCTTGCTGGGGACGTGCATCAGGACGCTGACAGTCGAGTTGACGTCGTCCTTCACTCCGACTATCTTGAGGACCTTGAGAGCCATGCCCACGGTGATGTGGTCTATGACCGTGCCGTTCCTTATCGGAGTGACCTTGAACTCCTTCATTTCAATCCCCCCAGGACAAGGCCGAGGAGAGCCATCCTGACAGGCACCCCGTTGAACGCCTGGTCGAAGTACTTCGCGTGAGTGGTCGCGTCCACCTCGGGATCTATTTCGCCCACCCTCGGGAGCGGGTGCATTATGATCAGATCATTCTTGACGTCTTTGAGGAGGTTCATGTCTATCCGATACATGCCGGCGACCTTCTGGTATTCGGCTGGGTCGGGGAACCTCTCCTTCTGGATCCTGGTCACGTAGAGCACATCCGCGTCCTTGATCACATCATCGAGTGAGCTGCTGATCTTCGGCTTGTGCCCCATCGACTCGATCTGTTTCAGATGCTCCTTCGGGATCTGCAGCGTAGGGGGAGCCACGAATGTCAGTTCCGCGCCGAACAAAGCCAGCGCCTCTGAGAGCGAGTGGACGGTCCTGCCGTACTTGAGGTCCCCAACGATCACGACGTTGTTCCCCTCAATCTTCTTCTTCTCCTTCCTTATCGTGAACAGGTCAAGCATGGTCTGAGTCGGGTGCTGTCCTGCCCCGTCGCCGGCATTGAGCACTGGTTTGTTCGCGAAGTGCGCAGCCAACCTGGCCGCACCCTCCTGTGGGTGCCTCAAGACGATCACATCGCAGTAGGAGTCGACCATGCGGATCGTGTCCGCGAGGGTCTCTCCCTTCGCGACGGATGCTCCAGTCGGCTGGTCGAATCCGAGAACCCTTCCGCCTAGACGAGTCATAGCAGCGTCGAAGGACAGCCTCGTCCTCGTGGACGGTTCATAGAACAACGACCCCAAGACGTGCCCCTCCAAGAGCACGCTCCTTTCCTCGCCTCTAGCGATAGGCACCATCTTCTCTGCGAGTTTCAAGACATGCTCGATCTGCTCCCTAGAAAAATCACGGATGGAGACGACGTCCATCCCCTTGAACCCTGCTGACATCAAGAACCTAATCTTTTGTCGGCATATAAGCTTCTCGATTCCGAAAGCTCAGGCGCATTGGTTAGGGTTCAAGGGAATCACGCCCAAGAACCCATGGAAAAGGAAAGTTGAAAAGAAAAGGTTTTCGTCGGAGTCCAATAAATCTTGCATCACAAAGGACCCACGACCGTAGGCAATATGTAGCCCACAAAGAAGGCGACGATCCACACGACGATCGCTACTCCGAGTGACTTCCACCAGCCCATGCTGTAGAGGCTACCGAGCGCCAGCAGCCAGACGAATCCGGCCACCAATGCCGCTAGAAGCCCTTCGCCCAGGAAGTAGTATGCCAGGGCGTAGATGACAGCCCCAACCAGGGCAGCCAATATGGCCGTCCCTATCCCTTCCTTCTCTTCAAACATCTTCGTGATCACGTAGATGATGATGGTCGAGACGATCAGCCCGACGAGGAAGAAAATCAATGCCTCTTCAAGTGATACGGACATGTTTCCATCACCACTCAGGTCTTCATGATCTTCTTGCCAGTCTCACGTCCCTTTACAGGGCCGCGTCCACCGGCGGATTTCTTCGCGCGATTCTTTGCTGCTGTCATTCTTCCGCCTCTGCTTTTCTTTGCCATTCCTTGTCACCTCCAATTCTTTTCGATTCTACCTGATCTTTATGACTCCCATTAGGATCAAGACCACGATGGCTATTGCTATCGCACCAAGGGCGCCAAATATGAACCAGCCTACCAAGAATGCGATCACTGAGCCCAACCCAATGTGAGACCATTGCACGGTTATTGGCACTTCGCATCGCCTCCTACTTCCCAACGGTATTGGCGTCCAATGAAACCGCTGATTGCGCCAAGGCCATGCCGGTCAGCGTTGCGCCGGTATTCAGCACAATCGCCGTTTGACACAGTATGATTCCTTGCATGGCTGCCGTCGTTCCAATGGTTGCTTGACCTGCGACCTGCCAGAAGACGTTGGCAGCCACTGCGCCGCCGCTCAGAGTGATATGGGCGCCGTCCGCCACTTCTAGGTTCTGCGCTATCTGGAAGATCCATACATCATTTGCGGCACCTGAAAGAGTGACACCAGCTGCAGATATTATGAGTCCGGTGCCCCACTTGTAGAGACCGGGAGCAAGCGTCATCGAAGTGACGTCTCCTGCACCCAGTTCAGTCTGATCAGGGTTTGTCCGTCCAGCTGCGTCGGTGTACGCGGTCTCCATGTCGCTTACAGCCGCAGTCATTTTGGCTGGCGTCGGAGGAGTGTAGTCGGGTGCATACACGCGTCCAGTCACTAGAGATGATGTCGAGTATGTAGCCCCGCTAGCATATACCAATCCAAATCCGGTTATGAAAGATGCAGCAGCTGGACTAATCCCAACATCTCCAACAATCGAGGTGGTTCCTGTGGTTGAGATCCCTGTTTTTGCCAGAATCACAAAATCGTCAGCCGATCGAAGGTTTACAATCGCTGGCCCAGCTCCTGTCCCGTCACTGCCACCGCGATCTCCAGTTCCGTCTGACTCGTTCCCTGTCATCCATATATACCCTGCCCCAAGTCCTACGACTACGAGAGCAATCACAATAGCTGCAGCAATCAACGCTGTTCTCTTCATTGCCGGCTTCGGCTTACTAGCTTCCATAGACTATGGATATGCCAGCAGCCAATATACCGTTATTTCAACATCACTGACAATTTGCTGAAGGATTTGATGCAAATTCAAGTGGCGGTGGAGACTAGCCGAGATACTCGCCGCCCATAACTTGGCGATAGAAGTCTACCATGCGATCTAGGATGAAGATAAGAAATTACGAAAAAGGAAAAGGTTTGGGATCAGAGAACTCACTTCTTCTGATTCCTGACTTTGCTTACTATCGCTACGACAAACACCATGCCGACCAAGGGAATCAGAATTTGGGAGAATTCCGGTATCGGGTTGACTGGAGTGGTGCCCGGCGGTGCGACGGCATTGGCGTCCATTGTAACCGCTGTCTGCGCCAATGCTCTACCCTCCAGCGTTGCTCCGTTGTTCATCACAATCGCTGTCTTACACAATATGATTCCCTTCATGACAGACGTCGTTTCAAGGGTAACTTGACCGGAGACTTGCCAGAAGATGTGGGCAGGATCTGCGCCGCCGATTAGAGCAACAGCGGTTCCGCTGGCCAACGTTAGACCCCCATTTATCTGGAGGATCCAGATATCGCTTGCGGTGCCCGAGAAGGTAACACTACCAGTAGATACTTGAACCCCGGTTGTCCAATTGTATAGACCAGGAACGATTGTCAAGCCTTCGATATCTCCCGCGGCGCCACTGTTGATTTCATCGGGTGTTATCCGGTTGGCTGAGTCATTGTACGCAGCCATCATGTTGCTTACAGCTGTGATCAGGTTGGATGGAGTTGGAGAAGCGTAGTCGGATGCATATATGCTTCCACTCACGATAGATGATGTCGAGAATGTGCCTAAGCCATCCAGTACCAGTCCAAATCCAGTCATGTCACTTGCAGCAGCGGGACTAATCCCAAGATCTCCAGTGACATAGGTGCCCGCCGTGGCTGTGATTGCCGATGCTGCTAGAATCACATAATTGTCAGCTGCTCCAAGGTCTACTGTCGGCGGACTAGCATATGCCGCGGCTGGACCTATCGCATTGAAGCCCAGAACAACCATCATTGGAACAACAATCATTGAGATCAAGATCGCAGGCCAGTATCGAGCATGATCTGCTCTCTTCCCAAGCCTTGATCCAACAACTGTGCGCTTTCCGGCTATACCATTTTCCTCTACAAGTGCCAATTTCATACTCTCCTGCATGTTTTACCTACTTCAGGATGTGCCCTGGTCGTTATACCGCTATTTCAAAATCATTGACAATTCAATGAAGGATTAGATACAAATCTAGTCAGCAGTCTACGGCTCCAATTTGACGCGTTTGCGCCTTGTCGAGAGCCTTGCGCAGCTCGCTCTCCAGCACTTTCCTTTTTGAAATGTCGCTTACGACCGCCAGCATGCGGGATGGTTCGTTGTTTTGGTCCAGCAAGATGTCTCCGGCTTCGCGTATCCAATGAATTGAACCATCTGACCATACTACGCGGTACTCGACGTCATATTCCTTCTTGCCCTTCAAACATGCATCCGTTGCATCGGCGACTTTGTGGCGGTCTTCGATGTGAACGCAATCGAGAAGTGCATCGTGGGTAAGTTTGATCTCACCCTGGCCAAAGCCGAAGATTCGCTCCAAACCGTCAGACCATGCCAGCTCACCTGTTTTGAGATTCCAATCCCAGGCGCCGCTCCTTGCAGCGAAAAGAGCCGACGAAAATCGATCTTTGCTCTCAGCCAAAATATCCTCTGCCAACATCTTGACCCTAGCTAGCGTAAGATCCGTCACAACTCCCTCAAGAAGAATGATTTCCTCCTCATAAATCACATGGCCAGGAAAGAAACAAACGCTGAAAATTCCTATGAGGCTGCCTCGATGTTTCATCGGGATTACCACGCTCGAGTACCCTTCATGACCAAAATTGCGATGACATTCCACACATTCTTCTCCGGTTCCATTGAAGATGGCGGTCTTCATTGATTTGGCAACAGATCTTACGCAATTGGGTCCTTCCCCACTCCCTTCAAGTGTTATTCTCCAAGGTTCGGTTCTATGCACTCCGCAATGCCCGACAAGAATGATGTTGTTGCTGTATGGATCACGTTGCAGACCAATGGAAACGTCGATGAAAAGCTGCGTGTCATTGAGCCGGTCAGCTGCCTTCTGTATAAGGGTGTCAATGTCTGACACTCTGTTTATCAACTGATTTACGTCATTTATGGCAGTAAGGAGCACGTTCAAGTATCTCAGCCGTTCCTCGTTCCGTTTCCTCACTCCAATATCTCTAGCCAGGATGGAATATGCGATTATATTCCTCTCTTCGTCAGCTATACCACCGATGTTGATCTCAAGATCGATCGGTCTTCCTGATTTGTCTTTTCCTATTATTTCTTGCACCCTTGCCTCATTCTTATCAGCTACGTCTTTGATAGCCAGTTTGATGAATTCGGGATCATTGAAGATCGGTATTGTCTTTCCAAGTATCTCCTTGTCAGAGTATCCAAGCAGTCTTTCAGCACTCCTATTCCAGAACAGGACCTGTTCCTCTTCGTCAATTATCATTACTGCATCGTGCGTCTGTTCGATGACGTTTTGAAAGAATGCGTGGGAGGACGCTATGTGCTTGAGTTTGCTGGCGATGCTTCTGAAAATCTCATAGTTCTGCTCCAATTCGGGCGATAGAAAATAGACTTCGCCGTAACCTGTAGAAGACGACGGGGTAAGCAAGCCGTTCTCACGGAGGACGTCTATGTGGTGCTTGACCGTTCGATAATTCAGTTGCAAGCATTCCGCCAACTGATTCATGTTGTACGGACGTTCCTTCAGCAACTCGACTATCAGGATTCTGTTCTCTCCACCCTTCTGCCCTAGTACCAGGTGCGAGAGTGTTTGCACTAGACTAGGCATAAATGACGAATTTGCAATTGAGTATTTACATTCTATCTTATTCCGTTCATCTTTACTGTTTTCGCATGATTCTCAGATGATATCCGCTTCGGAAGACACATACAGAAGAAAACTGGGCTGGCTACAGGAGTCATGTTCCCCTGGAAAGACATGAAACCAACATTCGCGAAGAACGCAAAGGACGCCAGTGTTCCGATTGAAGCCGTATCGAGTCCACTAACGGATCTATGCAAGATCAAAATCATCAATCGCGCTGTTCATGTTCTCGAACCAGTCATCAGCGCACTTGTGGAGTTTGACCTTGAGCGTCTCGGGCGACACCGCAGCATACACGTGATAGTATCCACCTCTATCGATCGTTTTCGTG